>JAEEKC010000273.1 GCA_016282215.1 Lachnospiraceae bacterium | reverse complement strand
CGATCAACGGGTTTTTACCGAGAGCCATTTCTCCGCTTGCCGTAGAAGGACCGTCCGCGATAACCTGACCTGCTTCAACATGTTCACCCTTGTCGACTATCGGCTTCTGGTTGTAGCAGTTCGACTGGTTGCTTCGCGCGAATTTCGTCAGATGGTATTCCATCTTCTCGCCGTCGTCGCACTTTACGCGGATAAGCTTCGAGGAAACATATTCCACCGTACCTGCCTTCTTTGCGACTACGCAGACACCGGAGTCGACAGCCGCCTTTGGCTCCATACCGGGCCCGACAACGGGGGTCTCGGTCGTAAGGAGCGGCACTGCCTGACGCTGCATGTTCGAACCCATGAGGGCGCGGTTTGCGTCGTCGTTCTCAAGGAACGGGATCAGGGCCGTTGCCACCGAGAACACCATCTTCGGGGACACGTCCATGTATTCAAACTGTGATTTCGGATATTCCGAAGTCTCATCCTTATAACGTCCGGCAACGACACGCCTTACGAAATGACCTTCTTCGTCCAGCTGTTCGTTCGCCTGTGCTACATGATAATTATCTTCCTCGTCCGCCGTCATATACTCGACTTCGTCGGTAACGACGGGATTTTCCGGATCCGACTGGTCGATCTTGCGGTACGGTGCCTCGATGAAGCCGTACTCGTTGATCCTTGCGTAGGAAGCAAGGGAGTTGATAAGACCGATGTTCGGACCTTCGGGGGTCTCGATGGGACACATGCGCCCGTAATGGGAATAATGGACATCGCGGACCTCGAATCCGGCACGGTCTCTCGAAAGACCGCCGGGGCCGAGGGCCGAAAGCCTTCTCTTATGCGTAAGTTCGCCGAGGGGGTTGTTCTGATCCATGAACTGCGAGAGCTGTGAGGATCCGAAGAACTCTTTTACCGCTGCCTGAACCGGTTTGATATTGATCAGGGACTGCGGCGTCACTTCTTCCGCATCATGCGTCTGCATGCGCTCACGGACAACTCTCTCAAGTCTCGTCATGCCGACACGGTACTGATTCTGCAAAAGCTCGCCGACAGCACGGATACGACGGTTGCCCAAATGGTCGATGTCATCATTGTTGCCGACACCGAATTCCAGGTGCATATTATAGTTGATGGAAGCAAGGATATCTTCCTTGGTCACATGTTTCGGAATCAGCTGGCTGATACTGTGCGTGATCGCTGTGGTCAGCTGATCTGCATCCTCCGCATACTCCTGAAGGATACTTTGAAGAGCCGGGAAATATACCAGCTCGGTAACTCCGAGTTCCTTCGGATCACAATCCAGGAATGCACGGATATCTACCATCATATTGGAAAGCACCTTGATCTTGCGGTCACTGCCTTCTACCCAGACAGCCGGAACGGCAGCATTCTGGATCTTGTCCGCCATCTCTGCCGTCACGGTTTCACCTGCCGTTGCGATCACTTCACCTGTAAAGTTGGAGACCACATCCTCTGCAAGCACCTGTCCGCGGATCCTGTTGCGGAGCATGAGTTTTTTGTTGAATTTATAACGGCCCACCTTCGCAAGATCATACCTGCGGGGGTCAAAGAACATTGCGGTGATCAGGCTCTCTGCACTTTCCACACTTAAAGGCTCGCCGGGACGGATCTTTCTGTACAGTTCCAAAAGACCTTCCTCATAACTGCCCTCGGGATTCCGCTCGGAAACGCTCGGATCCTTGGAAAGCGAAGCCATGATCTTGGGTTCTTCGCCAAACAGATCGATGATCTCTTTGTTGGTACCGATACCCATGGCACGCAAAAAGACGGTGACAGGGACTTTTCTCGTCCTGTCCACGCGAACATAGAATACATCATTGGCATCTGTCTCATATTCAAGCCAGGCTCCTCTGTTGGGGATCACCTGACAGGAAAAGAGCTCCTTGCCGAGTTTATCATGATCGATGGAATAATAAATGCCCGGAGAACGCACGAGCTGACTGACAATGACACGCTCGGCACCATTGATCACAAAGGTACCTGTTTCTGTCATCAGGGGCAGTTCACCCATGAAAAGCTCGATCTCTTCAATGTTGTCTTTCTCTTTGTTATAGAGACGAACTCTGACTTTCAGGGGTGCAGAATAGGTGGTGTCCCGCTCCTTGCATTTCTCAATGGAGTACTTGATCTCATCTCTGCAAAGGCGATAGTCCACAAATTCAAGGGATAACTGATCGCTGTAATCTTCGATGGGAGAGATGTCATCAAACACCTCTTTGAGACCTTCCTCCAAAAACCAATTGTACGAGCTCTTCTGTACCTCGATGAGGTTCGGCATTTCAAGAACTTCTTTCTGCCGGGAATAACTCATACGCTTGTGCTTTCCGGAAGCAACGGGACGAATACGGTTTTTTTCCATTGACAGTTCACCTCGCTATATATTTGTCTTTTGGGCATAGTTTACCTAATTTCGCCAAAAGCGCAAACTACATTATATAACAAGACGAATTCGAAGTCAATGGGTAATTTATGTTTTTTTCAGGCTCATCCGAAGTAATCTATCTTCATGGCTTTCTTCACGGCCGCAAGCGTCTCGGCTGCCTTGGCCTCGGCTACTTCGCTGCCTTTCTTTAAGATCTCATAGACGCCATCGATATCCTTCTCCCACTGTGCTCTACGCTCACGGATGGGCGCCAGCTCGGACTGGAGGACCTTGCCGAGGAACTTCTTGACTTTCACATCTCCAAGACCGCCTCTGGTATAGTGCTCTTTGAGTTCATCGAGGTTCTTATAATCAGGCCAGAACTCAGCGAAATGATCATCATTTGCAAAGGCTTCCAGATAAATGAATACCGTATTTCCTTCCAGATGTCCGGGATCCTCAACTTTCAGATGCAAAGGATCCGTAAACATGGTTTTGATCTTTTTATTCACCTCTTCCTCGGTATCGGAAAGGTAGATGCAGTTGCCAAGGGACTTACTCATCTTGGCTTTGCCGTCCGTACCGGGCAGACGCATGCAGTATTTATTCTCCGGCAGCATGATCTTCGGATCCGTCAGTGTCTCACCATAAACGGTATTAAACTTATGAACGATCTCCTTTGCCTGCTCAAGCATGGGCATCTGATCCTCGCCTACCGGAACGACAGTTGCCTGAAATGCAGTAATATCTGCCGTCTGGCTGATGGGATAGGTAAAAAATCCCACGGGAATGCTTGCTTCGAAATTGCGCTGCTGGATCTCCGCCTTTACCGTCGGATTACGCTGCAGCCTGGACACCGTCACCAGATTCATATAGTAAAAACTCAGTTCGCAAAGCTCCGGGATCTGGGACTGAATGAACAGGGTGGATTTTGCCGGATCCAGTCCGACAGAAAGATAATCCAGTGCCACCTGTGTCACATTCTCCCTGACCTTATCGGGATTTTCAGCATTATCGGTCAGGGCCTGTGCATCTGCGATCATAATATAGATTTCATCATAATTGCCGGAGTTTTGCAGTTCCACTCTTCTTCTGAGGGACCCTACGTAATGCCCTACATGAAGTCTGCCGGTCGGTCTGTCTCCGGTCAGGATGATCTGTTTTTGTTTTTTGTTTTCGCTCATGGTTTTTTCCTCTGTGTGTATTATATTAATCATTAGTTATCCGAAAACGGATCACTGAAATCAAATCCCTCTTTGATATGTGCCATCATACTCTTTGAGGCACTTTTCATGCCCTCTTTGGTCTTCTGGGTCAATTCCTTTGCATTTGCCCTTGTCTGTTCACGGATATTACGCACTTCCTCAGCGAACTCTTCCTGGCTCTTTTTGATCTCTTCAACGAAAGCCTCGCGGGATTCATATACCTTCCGGCTGCGTTCATACATCCGGTCGGAAACTTCAAACACGTTCTCAATCATACCACTGTACAGATCATGAGGCAAGCGGAAAATCTTGCCGGTGTAATCCACCACATGGGCTGCACCGTCCAGAATATAATCCGAAGTCTCTTTTTTGTACTTCTTCAGCTGACCGCTCTTCATCATTTCCAACAGCTCGCCGTAGCGGTCATGGGCCGCAAAAACGCTCTCCTCCCAGGAGATGTAGATCTCATCCATGGCGCCCTGTCCCACCTTTGCCATATGCGGGATGTCTTTTCCAACCTTTAAAAGAAGTGCCGCCATGGACTGCGCATTCTCTTCGATCAAAAACCCGTTGCGGTCATCCGTGATCCCTTCCGACGCACAGGAATCCTTGATCAGGACACTGGCAAGACCACAGGCCGCAGCCTCCCTGACCACAATGCCGTTGGTATCATAGGTGGACGGGAACAGGAACAGATCCGCCCTTGTATTCCAGGCACGAAGCGCCATTCTGTCATGGATGGCACCGGTAAAGATCACCTTGCCCGGCAGCGAGCCCT
>JAEEKC010000272.1 GCA_016282215.1 Lachnospiraceae bacterium | reverse complement strand
GTAAGGAACCTTGCTGATGGTGGTGACTTCCAGCGTCTTGTCATCAACAGCCTTGACATTCAGCTCTGCGTCCGGATTTTTCGGATTGCCGTCATCATCCACATCCCAAACTGCCTCATAACCGTCAACCTGCTCGAACATGTAACCATAGTCAGCAGCAAGTTCTACGGAAGCAGCTCTCTTCCATGCAAACTCAAAATCGCCTGCGGTCACCGGCTTGCCGTCAGACCAGGTCAGGCCGTCCTTCAGGGTGTAGGTATAAGTTACGGTACCGTCGTCATTTACGTTTCCTTCCGGCAGCTCGGTTGCGCAATCCGGAACGATCTCAAAACCGCCGCCGGAAGCCTGCTGCCATTTTGCCAGACCTGAGAACAGGTGTACCAGCATGGTAGCGCCGTCAACCGCACTGTTCAGTGCCGGGTCAAGGGTGTCAGGTTCGGAAGCGATGCAGACATTCAAACTGCTGCCGTCATCTGCTGCGGCCGTATCTGCTGCGGCATCTGTATCGGATGCTGCACTGTCATCTGCAGCGTCTGCTGCTGCCTGATCTTCATCTGCTGCTGCGGCGATATCTTCAGCCAGTTCTTCCGGCGCATCTCCGCTCTTCGCGGAATCGCCGCAGGCAACAAGGCTGGTCACCATAGCTACAGACAGTAAAACTGCGAGTAACTTCTTTTTCATAATATTCTCCTCCTTAATTCATTAGCAGTGTTCGGTTCAATAGTTCCATATCGGACTTCCACTACCAAAAACCTAGAATTTTATATTGCATCTGTTATGATCTAACAGTTACAACCTTCTTGTTAGAATAGCTACAACTATTCGTAATCGGCCTTCGCTTACGAGATCTCCCCGACTCTGTGGCATGCCACAAACCGTCCGCTTTCCACTTCCTCAAGCGGCGGCATACTCTCTTTGCAGGCATCTGTTGCATAAGGACATCTGGTATGGAACGGACATCCCGCCGGCGCGTGCAGGGGACTGGGGATCTCACCGGTAAGAGCGATCCTCTTATTCTCCCTTGCGATATTCGGATCCGGCACGGGAACGGCGCTCATCAGCGCCTTCGTATACGGATGCAGCGGCTTATCACAGATCAGATCTGCCTTGGCCAGCTCTACCAGGCGTCCTAAGTACATAACCGCGATCCTGTCCGAAATATGCCGCACTACCAAAAGGTCATGCGCAATGAACAGATATGTCAGGTGCATCTGCTCCTGAAGCTGCTCAAACATATTGATGATCTGTGCCTGAATGGAAACATCCAGCGCAGAAACAGGCTCATCGCAGACAATGAAATCAGGCTCGGTTGCCAGGGCCCTTGCAATACCGACACGCTGTCTCTGTCCGCCGGAAAACTCATGCGCATAACGGGTTGCATGCTCGGAATTCAGTCCTACCTTATCCATCAGGTCAAGGATCCTCTCCCTGCGCTGCGTTTTGTCACTGACAAGATTCTGGACATCCAGCGGCTCACCGATGATATCCGCAACCGTCATACGGGGATCCAGAGATGAATAGGGATCCTGGAATACCATGGTCGCTTTCTGCCGGAACGCTTCTATATCACGCTTTGTTTCTATCTTTTTCCCTTTATACCAGACTTCTCCGGCCGTCGGTTTGTACAGATGCAGGATCGTCCTGCCGGCTGTCGTCTTGCCGCAGCCAGATTCTCCTACCAGGCCGAGGGTCTCTCCCTTTTGAATATCAAAAGAAACATCATCAACAGCTTTCAACAGCTGGGATGAGAAAAAACCGTTATTAATGGGAAAATACTGTTTCAGATTCCGCACGGAAACCAGCGGCTGCTGCGCATTCTCCGTGTTCTGCGTTTTTTCCGTTGCCATGAATAATTCGCCTTTCCGATTCTTATTTCTTCGCTATTATTCTCAGTAATTCTTTATCTCAGGTTCATCCAGCAAGCCGCTTTATGGGTCTCGCTGATCTGCTTCATATCTGCCGCCTGTCTGATACATACCTTCATGGCCGCATCGCATCTCGGTGCGAACGGACAGCCCTTGGGCATGTTCAAAAGATCAATGGGCGTGCCGGAAATAGGTTTCAGTTTCTGTCCTGCCATCTCCGCGGTGGGGATGGATGCCAAAAGCCCCTTTGTATACTCATGAGCCGGATGATAGAAAATATCATCGGCTGTTCCCTGCTCGCATACACCGCCGGCATACATAACAATCACTTTATCGCAAAGCTGCGCCACAACGCCGAGATCATGTGCGATCATGATAATGGCGATGCCTTGCTTTTTCTGAATATCCTTCATCAGCTCTAAGATGTTGGCCTGAATGGTCACGTCCAGCGCTGTCGTCGGCTCGTCGGCGATCAGGATATCCGGTTCGCAGGCCAGGGCCATGGCGATCATAACACGCTGGCGCATACCGCCTGAAAACTCATAAGGATACTGTTTGATACGCTTTTCCGGTTCATTTACGTTGACCAGACGCAGCATCTCAATGGCGCGCTCTTTTGCCTGCTCTTTATTTCTGTCCGTATGCAGCAGGATCGCTTCCATGAGCTGCTTTCCGATGGTATAGTTCGGATTTAAGCTTGTCATCGGATCCTGGAAAATAATGGATACCTTGTTTCCGCGCACATTGTTCATCACGCTCTCAGGTGCGCCTACCAGTTCCTCACCATCCAGTTTGATGGAACCGGAAACGATCTTTCCGGTGGAGGCCAGGATCTGCATGATCGAATATGCCGTAACGGATTTACCCGATCCGGATTCTCCCACGATGCCCAGCACTTCATTCCTGTCCAGCGAAAAGGAAACGCCGTTAACGGCTTTTACTTCTCCCGCATCTGTAAAAAAAGAGGTATGCAGGTCATTTACTTCCAATAATGCCATGATGACTCCTTAATATATACACAAAATTCAGATTTCAGTCCTTATCAGCCGTTCAGTTTCGGGTCAAATGCGTCCCTGAGTCCGTCGCCAAACAGGTTCAGCGATAATACGATCAGCGAGATCACGATAGCCGGGATCACAAGTCTGTAAGGATAGGATGTGATACCGTTGAGTGCATCGGATGCCAATGAACCAAGGGAAGGCATCGGCGCGTTTACACCCAGTCCCAGGAAGGAAAGATAACTTTCCGTAAAGATCGCACTCGGGATCTGCAGTGCCGTGGAGATAACAATAACTGAAACGCAGTTCGGAATCAGATGCTTTCTGATGACCCAGCCTGCTGATGCACCGGCTGCCTGCGCCGCCAGAACATATTCCTGTTCGCGAAGGGACAGGATCTGTCCGCGGACCAGTCTTGCCATGGAAACCCAGTATAATAACGCAAATACGATAAAAAGCGAAATAATGTTGGAACCGATCTTTGCCAGCACCGTTCCTTCCAGACTGTCTCCAATGGCCTGCTTGAGCACGGTTGCCAGCAGGATCACCATCAGCATGTCCGGCAGGGAATAGATGATATCCACGATACGCATGATGATCAGATCTACTTTGCCACCTGCATAACCGGAGATCGCGCCGACCAAAAGTCCGATGATCAATACGATCAGGGATGCAAAAAAGCCGACTGCCAGCGAAATCCTGGTCCCGTAAATGACTCGGATGAAATAGTCTCTTCCGCTGGAATCCGTTCCGAACAGATGGGGAAAGATCTTTTCTCCCTCTTCCATTCTCTGCAGTTCCGTCGTGGAATAGGCCATCGGCTTTAAATTCTGAAAGGAAGGATCCATGGGCTTGCCGGGCGTCATGCCGAGCATGGCCTCATATTTATAAGGCCAGATTATCGGTATAAAAAGTGCCGACAAGGTAATGATCACAATGACCCAAAAGCTCACCATGGCCACCTTATTCTTGCGAAGCCTGCGCATACCGTCGGCAAAAGCCGTCGTCTGCGGGCGCATCTTCACCATATACTCTTTTTCGGAAGCATCTGCCGGTGAAAAATCAATATCCGGTGCGTTTACTACTTCCTGCGGTCTTTCTTTTTCGCTTGTTTTGTTTTTCTTACCCATCTACTCAGTTTCCTTGTTGTATCTTTCATGAAATATGATTCTAACTTATCACAACGGTTCGATCTACTCCAAGTTAATCCTGGGATCTTTGAACTTATCACAACGGTTCGATCTACTCCAAGTTGATCCTGGGATCGACTACTTTATACAAAATATCGCTGACAAGGTTCATGATCACGATCAGTGCCGCCAGCACAATGGTAGTTCCCATGATCATGGTATAGTCGCGGTTTGTAATGCTCGATACATAAGCACGGCCGATCCCCGGCACGGCAAAGATCTGCTCTACCACCAGCGAACCGGTCACGATATAGGCCAGCATCGGTCCGAAATAGGTGATCACGGGGATCAGTGCGTTTTTCAGTGCGTGGCCAAAAATGATGCGTCCGCCGGACACACCCTTGGCCTTTGCGGTACGGATATAATCCTGACCCAGTACGTCCAGCATGGAAGAACGGGTCAGCCTTGTAATATAAGACATGGGATACAGCATCAATGTGATGACCGGAAGAACGAGGCCGCCATGCGTCGCGCCATTGGCCGGGAATACATGCAGCTTAATGGCAAATGCGATCAGCAAAAGGGACCCCATAATAAAAGAAGGCATGGATACAAATGCCGTTGTGATCACCATGATCACGCGGTCAAGGACCGTATTTCTGCGAAGTGCGGCAAAGGCACCGAGCACAACACCGATCGCAAGTGCAAGAAAAGCTGCGATCACGCCGAGTTTTGCAGATGTCTTCATACCGTCACCGATGATATCAATGACCATCCGGCCCCTCTGCTTTAAGGAAGGTCCGAACTTAAACTGGATAACATCCGTCAGATAGGTCCAGTACTGCTCCATCAGTGGTTTATCCAGCCCGTATTTGGCTTCCATCGCCTTCATGACAGCTGCGGATACCGCTTTTTCACTGGTGAACGGTCCGCCGGGAACGGCATGCATGATGAAAAATGTCACCGTGATTACGACCCATACGGTAAAGATCGCCAAAACGATACGTTTCAGAATATATTTGAGTGTTTTCGGATTCATATACTCTCTCCAAAATAGAAAAACCTTTTTTATTCATCAAGAAACAGGGGTTATAAACCCCTTGTCCCCATACAAAAAACTATATTACCGCAAATCCGTTGATTTGTAAAGCAAATTTGCACGATACGACCGCGTAAATTAGTTGTCGGAAAACGTAGTGTAGAGTACTCCTGAATCTTAGATAAGTGTCAGATGTATTTCACCTATCTTACTACGCGTTCCTTTTCCTGTCAAAAAGGAAGCCTGTCGTCCGCTTCGCTACCACCAG
>JAEEKC010000271.1 GCA_016282215.1 Lachnospiraceae bacterium | reverse complement strand
TCGCTGATATCTTAACGGGACAAGACGACAGGCTGCTGGTGATCATCGGTCCCTGCGGCGCTGATAATGAGGATTCAGTCTGCGATTACGTCAGCAGGCTTGCAAAAGTGGCTGACAAGGTGAAAGACCGCCTGATGATCGTACCTCGTATCTATACCAACAAACCCCGTACCACAGGCGAAGGTTACAAAGGCATCGTACATCAGCCCGATCCCACCCAGAAACCCGATCTTCTGCAGGGACTCATTGCCATGAGAAAAATGCACATCCGGGCTATGGAAGAATCCGAACTGACAGCAGCAGACGAAATGCTCTATCCCGAGAACTACCGGTATGTCTTCGATTTTCTCTCCTACGTAGCCATCGGTGCCCGGTCCGTGGAAGATCAGCTGCACCGTCTGACCGTGAGCGGTTTTGATGTGGCAGCCGGTATGAAAAATCCCACTTCCGGTGATCTGACCGTTATGATGAACTCGGTTTTTGCCGCCCAGCATCCGCACACCTTCATCTATCGCGGCTGGGAGATCAAAACCAGCGGAAATCCGCTGGCACATACGATCCTTCGCGGAAGCGTCAACCAGTACGGCCGCAGCTATCCGAACTATCATTACGAGGATCTGGCAAGGCTGAATGAGTTGTACGGTGAATTTGATCTGGTCAACCCCGGTGTCATCATCGATGCCAACCACAATAATTCCGGCAAGCAGTTTGACCAGCAGCCCAGGATCGTCAAAGAGGTCATGCACTCACGCAAGGTAAATCCCGACATCCATAAACTGGTCAAGGGCGTCATGATCGAAAGCTACATCGAAGAAGGCTGCCAGAAAGTCGGCGGCGGTGTATACGGCAAGTCCATCACGGATCCCTGCCTTGGCTGGGAAGATTCCGAACGGCTTATTTACGAACTCGCAGAATTGAACGTATAATGTTGTCAATGGGTGTTGTCAATGGGGACGGTTCTCTCTGACAACCTTGTAAAACAGGTTGTCACAGAGAACCGTCCCCATTTGACAACTCACCGTCCTCGTCGACAAAAAAAGGTTGTCAAAAAGAACCGTCCCCATTGACACCCCTATTGGCACTCAAAAACATATAGGCCACGATCTGGCACCTTGAGGTAAATTCCTCGGTCTCCAGCAGGTGCTTTACTTCCGCCGGCGAATAGAAACCGGCGCGGATCTCTTCGTTTGCCGAAGTATGTTCATCGGTGATATCCCCGTCATCTTCCACTTCCACAAAAGCGATCTGATTCTTGATATCCGTTATGGATACAGCAGCAAAGGCAGGGGGCAAAATCCGCTCGATCCGTTTCACGCTAAGGCCCGTCTCTTCATAGAGTTCTCTTCGAATGGCGTCTTCAATGCTCTCGCCTTCTTCCACCATGCCGGCACAAAGATTATACACATAGCGGCCGACTCCCATGCGATATTCCCGCAGGAGAAGAAGTCTGTCGCCTCTGTGCGCCGCGATGGACATGCCGCTGACACGCTCACCGAGCTGTGCGGGATCATCCATATCCGCATGGCTGACGATCTCGTATACTTTTTCCTTTCCCGCCTTATTCAAATAGGTCAGTTCGTAGGTTTTCAGGTACTTGCCTTCCCGTACCTTTTTCATTTTTTGAAGCTTCATATCAATAGACCTGATATCATTGGTGATGTTTTCGGATTTCTTAGTGTATCGCCTCGGCATCCATATAGGCTTTTCCTTCGCCGCCCAGTTCAAGATCAAAAATGCTCGGGAGCCTGTTATAGGTAACGCCATCACCGCCTAGAGCCTTACCGGAAGAAATGTTTTGCGATCCATTCGGCTTAAACTTCAGGTACAAGCTTTCCCCACCGCCGATCTTGACTACTTCCTTCTCTTTCAGCGTCGTCCAGGAACTGCCATCTTTGCTGATCGCTTCGATCACAAGCGGTATTCCCTCATCGTCTGAAAGCTGCTGCATATCCTTTCCGATATCCAGTCCGAGATCTGCCCGCATTTCAATTGTTCCGTTATACTGATCAGCGGCGAGCAGAATGACCAGTTTACTCTTGCTCTGACTGATAACGGATGAGGTGAATTTTCCTGTCTGATTGACCGCAGATCTGCTGAGTTCATCGGTATATGGGGAATACAGCTTCTTTCCCTTATAAGTTCCGAACGAGCGGAATCTGTACTCATAGGTTTTCCCCGGCTGAACATCTTTATCATCATAACGCAGATCTCTGCCGTCTACCGTAGATATAAGATTCCATCCTTCTGTTCCTTCATCCCTTCGGTAAAGCTCGATCCCCTCTGCGGGGAAACCGTCATCAGAAGCATATCCCCAGATGGATATGCTCTGAGGACTGCAGGGAGCATCTGCATGTGCATACTCATCCCAGCTGGCCGTAGACATACCGGTGTAGCAACTGTCATATTCGTAGATCACGCCTTTTAGTTTTCCATTCTTTTTTGTACAGCCAATGATCTCAAAATCATAATACTGATCCGGCTTAAGATTCTTGATCGTAAAGGATTTTTTTGACACCTTCATGGTCTTCACATTTTTAAATTTCTGCTTACCTTCCTCCGGATGCTTTGCCATGCGGATCTTCCAGTGCGTGATCTTCTTGTATTTTTTCAGTTTGATCTGATAAGAAGTCTGGCTTTTCAGCGTGCCGCTGACCTTGATCTTTGCGGCATAGGTATCGGTGGGATTCAGGATCATGAAAGATATAAAAATAAAAGCGATCAGCAAACTTGTAAACCCGATCCGTTTTTGATTATCGCCTTTTTTTATCCTGTTCATCTATAATCTCCTTCTTATTTATTCACTTTTCGGTTATCTTATCACATCGTTCTTTTCGGTATTTATTATATGATTCGTTTTTTTACTCGTGTTTTCATATTGTTTTTTACAAATACCAAATGATTTTGCCCGGATCGTATCCGTTATGGAGCCGTCATTCGCTCAGCTGTTTTGCTTTCTCGGCCAATGGTGCTTCTGTCTTTTTCCGGGTGATCTCCACAAGACCGAGGCCGGTCATGTCAACAAGTGCCGCACCGATGGGGTCTTTCCGAAGGAGCCGTCCAAGCTCATGCAAAAGCTCTTCTCTGTTTTCTTCCCGGTCCAGATTGATGAAATCAACGATGATGATCCCGGAAAGATTCCTGAGCTTTAACTGTCTTGCAATCTCGTATGCAGCTTCGAGATTAATACGCAGGTTAAATTCTTCCGGTACTTTTTTCCTTGAAGCGGCCTTTCCCGAGTTAACATCGATCACAGTCAGCGCTTCTGTGGGTTCAATGATCAGAAACCCGCCGCTTCGTAGCCAGACTCTTTTGGACAGGGCTTTTTCAAATTCCGAAGCGATATTATAACGTTGGAGCAATCCGTAGGAAGGATCGTTCCACAGGATGATCTCATTTGCCGGGGCCTCATCTTTTTCAGTTGTTTCATCGTTTGCCGCATCGCTGCGTAGTCCGAAACGGCTTTCCGGCGCAGCGCGATCCTTGAAATTCTGCATAAAAGCCGCATAGCGCTTTTTTTCTTCTTCATTCAAGTGAAAGATGGAGCTCGGATCACTGGTATCATAATCCCACTCCTGCTTAGGCTCAAGCTCTTCCTTGATTGCAGCGTCATCTGTATAAATGCGGATA
>JAEEKC010000270.1 GCA_016282215.1 Lachnospiraceae bacterium | reverse complement strand
TCCGGTGTAGATGGCGTCAAACGTAACACCCTCTTATTTCAACTGATCTGCAATGGGTCCGATCTGATCAGATAAGTCATTGCAGGTAAAGCCTTTGAACGCGGTATGGTTGGACAAAAGCGCCGTCGGCAGGATCACTGTTTCGGATCACAGGGCCGAGATCACGGGAAGCGCAATGGTCAGCGAACATTTCCCGAGACACGATATATCCTGGACCGTCAATACTCTTTTCATAATAAAAAATCCCCTTCAAAAAACTCAGGTTTGTCACAAAATTTTAAATATCAACACAAACAGGATCAGCAAAATCCCGACGCAGGTCATCATGAGCGCAAAGGAAAAACCGCGCAGTGACAGCATTCTCCGGCCTTTGTCGGTAAAGATCAGGCTGAGGGCCGAATATAGTCTTGTATGATGCGTCTCTTTTTTCTGCGCATTTTTGATGCCCCGCATCAGAAGCATAACGGGGCCTTCCAGACCCTGATCGATCACGGTCAGGATCATTGTCACGATCTGTAACAAAACGGAGCCGATACCCTTTTTTTGTCCGCCGGCGGCCGCCGTCTGTTTCTTCCCGCGAGCGCCGGTCTGATCAGCACCTGTGTCCTTTTGGAACTGCCTGCTCTGTTTTGCCTCTGCCTCTCTGCGGTCTGATCTCTTTTCAACAGCCCGTACCACTGTCAGATAAACTGCCGTTCCGATAGCAAGGGAGATCACTCCTGCAATGACGCTTTCAATCGTAAAGGATGATGCATACGTCATCTGATGCCCGTTGCCCGTGACATAGCCTGCAATGGCACCTGCGATGGGCGGCTGCCCGAGCAGGAAAACGATGACTGAAGCGGAGAAAATGACGAAAGAAGAAAGCGGATTCATGCATGTTTTCTTTTCGTTTTTTGCAGGTTTCTCCGCCATAAAGATACAGACAAAAAGCCGCAGCATATATGCAAAAGTCAGGCCGCCGCTGATGATAAAGATCCATTCAAAGACCTTCATCAGCAGACTCAGTCCGGCGCCCGTAAGATAGAAAGGTGCCCCCGCCGGGATCATGCCTTCTGCTGCCAGCGCAGCACCTTCCGTCAGTGCTTCATGCAAAAGTGTCTTACTTAGGAAACCAGAAAACATCGGCACGCCGCTGATCCCGAGAGCCCCAAGGGCGAAGGATATCTTCAGCAGATGATGCTCCCTGCCAAAGCCCCGGATCTCGGAAAGCCGAAGCGCATGCAGATTCATCAGCACTACGCCCGCTGCCATAAAGAGTGTCAGTTTGATCATGGAGTGGCTGATCATATGCAGGATCGTACCGGAAAAAGCAACCTCAAATCCTTCCTGATCTCCCGCCGCAGAGCAGATCACCATCATGGCAACGCCGGTCAGGATAAAGCCGATCTGGGACATGGAGGAGCAGGCCAGGGTACGCTTCAGATTTTCGGAAAACAGTGCCATCACCGCGCCCACCACCATGGTGATCAGGCCGAGAACCAAAACCGTCATCCCAAAGGAAACATTTTTGGGCACGACAAAAAGTGCACACATTAAAATGCCGTAAATACCCACCTTGGTCAGCACGCCGGATAAAAGGGCCGAAGCCGGCGAAGGCGCGATCGGGTGTGCCATGGGCAGCCAGACGTGCAGCGGGAACATACCGGCTTTTGCGCCGAAACCGATCAAAATACAAAAGCCCGATGCTGCCAGCATATAAGGATGCTGCGTCCCGGTTGTCAGGATAGCTGTGGGCAGGGCATCAAAGGCCATGGTGCCCGCGGCAAACCGCAGCATGGAAAGTCCCATAAATAAAACCATACCCCCGAACACGGCAATATACAAATACGTATAAGCCGCCCGGATCGCTTCTTTGCTCTGTTCATGGATCACCCATGTAAACGACGTGAAGGACAGAATTTCAAAGAAGACAAAAGCCGTCATCATATCCGCCGACAGCATCACGCCTTCCGTGGCGCCCAGCGTCATCAGCATGAACATCTGATACCGTCCAATGTTCTCTTTTTCATGCAGAAAATATTCCTTGGAAAACAGCTCCGTCCAAAGCCACATAAAGGCTGTAACGACAGCATAAACCGAATGAACGCCTCCCGTTTCCAAACGGATAGGCAGCGTAGATACCGTAAACTCATGCTGCGCCACGGCAAAAAGCACCATCACAAGTTCCGTCAGGGTCACAAGGATGGCAAACAGATCCAGGCTCTTTTCCCTGTGCTTACCCAGCAGGTATGCGACCGGTCCGCAAAGCATCGGTATGAAGATGATACAAAACATCAGTGCCATAGATTACGAACAATCTCCTTATTACAAAAACAACAGATTCTATTACATCAGCCCGCCTGCAATGCGCGCTACAAAAGCCACCACAGGCGCGGGGTAAAGACCCAAAACGATATTCATGATCCCGAATACCACGATGGGGATCAGCATCAGAATGTCCGCTTCCTTCCTGCCCGGATCTTTTTCATACAGGTCCTCG
Source organism: Lachnospiraceae bacterium (assembly GCA_016282215.1). GTDB lineage: Bacteria > Bacillota > Clostridia > Lachnospirales > Lachnospiraceae > RGIG7926. The sequence continues at coordinate 1,500 of JAEEKC010000270.1, read as the reverse complement.
CCTTTTGCGGGGAAGAAGGCTTTGAGACTGATGGTCAGCGTATAGATCGCGCATAAAAAGGCGGATGCGATCAATGCCAGGCTGACGGCCAGGCCGGAAAGCGAACCTTCCGAAAGACCTGCCTGCAACAGCTCCCATTTCGAGATAAAACCGCAAAACAGTGGGATCCCGGTCAGGGATAATCCGCCCAGGGTATAGAAGAAAAATGTCACCGGCATCTTTTTCCCGACGCCGCTCACTTCCCTGACATAGGATTTTTCCGTCACATGCATGAAGGCTCCCGCGCACAGGAACAGGGACATTTTGATGATGCCGTGAAACAGCATATGCAAAAGTCCCGCAAACAGGCCGGCCGGTGTCAACAGCATCAGGCCGGAGAGCATGTAGGATAAGTTGCTCACCGTCGAATAGGCAAGCCGCCTTTTGAAATGTCCCTCGCAAAGCGCCATCCAGGCGGAAAACAGCAGGGAGAAGATACTGACATACAGCGCCAGTTTGCCTGCCGGACTGCCTTTCAGGAAATCCGCTCCGAAGGTATAATAGGTCAGCCGCACCACGGCAAAGACACCGGAATTGACCACCGCCACGGCATGCAAAAGCGCGGTCACCGGAGTAGGCGCCACGGAAGCCGTGGGCAGCCAATCGTGCAGCGGAAAAACTGCCGCCTTGACGCCGAAACCGAAAAAGCCGAACAAAAAGGCGATCTGCATGATTCCCGGATCAAATCCTTCTGTCAGCGATCCGCCGTAAACAAAGTTCCCCGCATTGCCAAAGACTGTCGTCATCACCACCGCAAAGAAACCCATGGACGCGCCGCCGATGCAAAAGGCCGCGTATTTTCTTCCCGCATAGCGGCTCTCCCTGCTCTCATAATAACTGACAAGGGGAATGGTCACCAGCGTCAGCATCTCAAAGAAGGTATACATGGTCGTCATATTCGAAGCAAAAGCGATACCCAGCGTAATGCCGTAGGTCATCACGTAAAAAGCGAAGAACATGTTTTTCCGCTTGGTCTCTTTCATATAGGAAAAAGCGTACAACATCACCAGCGGCCACATGACAGAAACCATGCCGGCAAACAGGGCACCGGCGCCGTCCACCGCAAACCCCACGGAAAAGCCGCTTGTAAACTGATACACGATCGCCGGCTCGCGGCGGACGCACAGCAAACAAACCCACACCAGGATGCTGGTGATGAGTACCACCGTTTCTGCATACAGATTGCGGACCTTATCGGTTTTCGGATGTAGCGGGATCAGTAAAAACCCGCCGAATACCGGCAGCAAAACCGGCAATAGTAAAATGAGTGGTGACAAAAATCTGTCCTCCAAGTCCAATTCTCAAAAAGCAATTCTCAAAAACACTGTTTTTATTCAGATGAGGGGCCTACAGCATCCCCGCAACGATCACCTCTCCGAACACCCCCACCAGCAACGCAAGCACACATAGCGCTACCATGGGAAGGATCATAAGCAGCGTCTCCTTCTCCGTTTCCTGCTC
>JAEEKC010000269.1 GCA_016282215.1 Lachnospiraceae bacterium | reverse complement strand
GGACGGTGTTGTTCTTGCGCCTTCCGTATTGGCGATGACGGTGGGTTTTCCACCTTCCATAACTGCTACGCAGCTGTTTGTTGTTCCAAGGTCGATTCCGATAATTTTGCTCATGATGATTTCCTCCTAATCTATGACTTATTCATTCAACTGTACTGATTTGTTTTCTACGGCACCACTGCAACCATGCTGTGCCGGATCACGGTGTCGCGGTACATATAGCCTTTCTGCATTTCCTGCGCCACAAACCCGCTTTCGTATTCCTCACTCTCCATCTGCATCACCGCATTGTGAAGATTCGGATCAAATTCCTTGCCCACGGCTTCGATGGGCGTCACACCGATCTTTTCAAGCTCACTTAAAAGCTGTTTGTAGATCATATTCATGCCTTCCGCAAAAGCGCCTCCGGCCTCACCTTCCGGCACGGTCGCCAGTCCCCTTTCGAAGTTATCGATCACCGGCAGGATCTTTTCCAGAACACTTTTTGCCCCCATATCGTACATCTGGGCTTTTTCTTTTTCCGTACGGTTTCTGAAGTTCTCGAATTCAGCCAGCTGGCGTTTTACCTTATCCTCTAACTCGGCGATCCGCTCTTTGTTCTTATCCGTCTTTTCTTTCTTTTTGAAAAAACCGCCCTTTTTGCTTTCGCCGCCTTCCTCTGCTTCTTCCTGCTCCTTTGCGCCGTCTCCTGCGGTTTCCTCACTCCCCGCTTCTTCCGGTGCCTCGGCCTTTGCTTCTTCTTCCGCCTTCTCTTCGGCTTCAGATCCGGCTGTTTCCTCTGCCGTCTCTTTGCTTTCGCCCTCCGCCTTCTCGTCAGCCGTTTCTTTGGCATCCCGGTCTTCAAAGAGCTTTTCGATATCCTCTTGCGTCTTTTGTTTCTTGTCTTTCATGTCTTTTTGTCCGCTTCCTTTATTCTGTTCTTTCCCCTCTTCGGCTTTCTTTCTATCCCGCTCTTTTCTTGCATTTTGGATCGCTTCTCTGATGATCTCTTCCTTTGTTACATCATCCATGCCGACCACTCCCTTTCTATATCTCTATATCATTTCGGCAGCCGCAAATAGTCACCTTTTTTCATACATTTTATCCAGTTGTTTCATGATGCTCCGCATCGTATCCACAACCTTTTCATAATCCATTCTCTTCGGACCGATGATGCCGATGGTGCCGCGCATGCCTTCTCCGAGATCGTAAGTAGCGGTCACCACGCTGCAGTCCTTCATGCCGTTAACCGGCGTTTCCTCTCCGATATAAACCTGGATCCCGGTGTTTTCTTCCTTGGTCAGCGTTTCTTCTACTAAAGAGTGCAGCATCTTCTTTTCTTCAAAAGCACTGATGATCTCGCCTGCTTTCTGATTATCGGAAAGCTCCGGATAGCGGAAGATGTTCCTGGCACCCGAGGTGTAGATCTCTAAATCCTCATCCTCGCCGATGGTCTCTGCCACCGCATCAAGCACTTCACTGACGATATCCTCATGGGCTCCCGCCTGTGCTTTCAATGCCGTGATCAGTCCCAAATTGATCTCGCCGAGGGTCAGACCGTTGAGGGATGTGTTCAATAATATATTCAGTTTCAACAGCGTTTCATCATCAATCGGCTGGCTGACAACGATCATGTTGTTCCTGATCAGATTTCCTTCAGCCACGACAACCGCCACAAGCTGATTTTCATCTACCCGGGAAAGCTGTACGAATTTTACCTTATTCCCGCCTCTGACCGGTGCCGATACCATGGCAGCATAATTGGTGTCGTTGGCAAGGAGCTTGGCGGTCTGCTTGAGGAGCTGATCCATTTTCTCCTCTTTTTCGAGGAGCATTTCCTTGATCTCCTGTACCTCCCTGTCCTTCTCGGCCATCATATGATCCACATAGACGCGATATCCGAGATCGGAAGGGATCCTCCCCGCCGAGGTGTGCGGCTGCAGAATATATCCCATTTCCTCCAGATCCGCCATCTCGTTCCTGATCGTTGCAGAACTGAGATTCAGATCCGTATATTTGGAAATCGTCCTGCTGCCTACCGGCTCGCCGGTTTCCAGATAATTTCTGACCACTGCCTGTAAGATTTTCAGTTTTCTTTCATCCAGTTCCACAGATCTCATCCCCGTTGTTTTTTGCTTGTTAGCACTCATCTCGTTCGAGTGCTAATATCTTCATGGATAAAGATAACACTTGATCACTGTAATGTCAAGGGGAAAATAAAAAAAGCGATGCATACATGCAAGCATGTGCATCGCTTTTCTATTTCGTCGCTGTTCTAAATTGTTATATCAGATCGCGAAGTCTCCTGTAACATCACCGTTGATCACATAGTAAACCTTGTTCTCTTCCGGTTTTACATAAAGCTCAACAGTCTTGAAATCGCCAACTTTTCTGCCAAGGTCATATTTCCATACGTCCTTAGCGATCTTTACGAAATCAGCCTCTTTGTAGTCCTGGTTAGCGAACTGATAATTAACAGTTGCCTTAACAGCTGCTTCCTTCTTTGCTGCGGGCTTAGCTGCTGCTTTCTTTGCTGCAGGCTTAGCTGCTGCTTTCTTTGCTGCGGGCTTAGCTGCTTCCTTCTTAGCTGCGGGCTTAGCTGCTGCTTTCTTAGGAGCTGCTTCCTTCTTAGCAGCGGGTTTAGCTGCCTTCTTAGCTGCGGGCTTAGCTGCTGCTTTCTTTGCTGCAGGTTTCTTAGCTGCTACGGGCTTCTTAGCTTCTGCCTTGGGAGCTTCTGCTTTTGCTGCCTCAACCTTAGCGGGTGCCTTAGCAGCTACTGCCTTTGCTGCATCTGTAACAACCACTTTCTTCTCTTCTGCCATGGTAATACTCCTTTCACACTTTTGTAAAAAATGGATAACATATAAATTATTTTCTAATTACTTGTAAACTATATCGCAAAATAAAAAATAAGTCAAATTTTTTGTGCATATTTATGCAGGTTTCGGGGCTTTTCTCTGTTTTGTACAAAAAACTCAATGTTTTATAAAGAAATATAGGAATAATAACAAACCCAGCGCGATCCTGTAGATTCCGAATGGTATAAAGTTGTGCTTTTTGATATACTCCATCAGGAATTTTATGACCAAAACTGACACAACATACGCTACCACGCAGCCTACTAAAAGGAACACACCTTCCATTCCCGTAAAGGAAAGGCCCGCTTTGACAAACTTCAGAACCTTTAAAAAGCTTGCGCCGAACATCACCGGAATGCCCAGATAAAAAGTGAACTCAGCAGCAACCGGCCTGGCCACGCCAAGGAGCAGTGCACCGATGATCGTTGCGCCGGAACGGGATGTACCCGGGAAGACCGCTGCCAGCACCTGGAAGACACCGATCAGGACAACCGTCAGATAGTCCAGCCTTGCGACTGAACGGACGCGGGGCTTTTTGCCTTCATTTCTCTTTTCAATGATAATGAACAAAATACCGAAGAAGATGAGTGCTCCCGCCACACAGGGAAAGTTGTAAAGATGCTCATCGATCCAGTCATCAAACAAAAGTCCGATCACCACTGCCGGCAGGCAGGCGATCAGGATCTTGATCCAAAGGATCATGATATCCGTTTTGATGCAGATGCCGCCAAGGGGTATGATATCTGCTGCTTCCTTTGATCCGCGGCGCTGGTCCTCTCCTGCATCGTCACGCCGTCCCCGCTTTGCGCGGGCGGCATTGGCCGTCAGCCCAAAAGGCCAGATCTTTTCCCAGAATAATACGACAACTGCAAGGATCGCTCCGAGCTGGATCACCACCAGAAAGAGATTCCAGAATTCCTCCCGTACATTCAGTTTGACGAATTCATCGAGAATGATCATATGGCCGGTGCTGCTGATGGGCAGCCATTCGGTCACACCTTCTACGATACCGAACAGGATTGATTTCAGGATTTCTATAAATGTCTGCATATATTTTTCCTCACCCCTAAATACTATTTTTCCAGATACCGCATCATATCCTCATAGCAGTTTTCCGCCTCGTGATAGCCCTGCTCATACAGTTCTGTGATCTTCTCCACGTCTTTTTCCACGCGGCCCACACCGATATCCACACTGGGGCGGATCAAAAACAGGTTTCCCCGCGCATGCTCTTTTTCCAGAAAAGCAACGATGCGGTTGTAGCGTGTATGGCGCACCGCCAGGTCATGAAGCATGTACGGGTATTTGCGATACAGCACCTTCGCCCCCGCCATCATGGAAAAAGGCTTGCGAATGTATCCGGCTTCCTTGGTCATGATGACCACGTTCTTTTTATTTCCGTCATGCAGCGACTTCATGATCGGAATGCTGTCAGCGATGCCGCCGTCCAAATACTTGCCGTCATCGATCCTGACAATCCTCGAAACCATCGGCATGGACGCAGAAGCCTGCACGTAGGTCAGCGCGTTTTTCAGATCATTGATCAGCGGATACTCCGCTCTTCCGGTCTCTACATTGGTGATCACCGCATAGGCATTTCCGGGATAGGAAAGCGCATGCTCGAAATCAAAAGGATTCAGCCGAAGCGGAACATCCTCGTAAGCCATTTTGGCATTAAACAGATCGCCGGTCTTCAGGAGCGACCGCACTCCGCAATAATTCGGATCATTCATGTAATCCACGGTAACAGCCAGCGTCCGGCCCCGCTGCCCCGATATATAACTGCAAAGGTTGCACGCGCCCATGGAAACGCCATAGGCATTCGCAAACTCCAGACCTTTATCCATAAAAAAATCAAGTACGCCGGCAGAGTAGAGCCCCCTGGTCCCGCCGCCTTCGAGCACAAGTCCCGCATTGATCATATGATCCTCCAATCTGTTGTGATCATACTTATGACCTTATTATCACATTCCGTAAAACTTCGCCAGCTCCCGGAAACTGTCAAGTGAGCGTTCCACCGTTTCCGTCGGTACGCAATATGCGACGCGGAAGAATCCTTCCACACCGAAGGAATCGGAGGGCACGATGACAAGTCTGTATTCCAGGGCCTTCTGGCAGAACTCTTTTGCATCAGAGATCGGCGCCTTCGGGAACATGTAGAAGGTTCCGCCGGGCTTTACGATAGAAAAGCCCATCGCCGTCAATTCATTATATAAGATGTTACTGTTGGTTTCATAAACGGAAAGATCCGCCGTATCTCCCAGCACTTCTCCCACTGCCAGCTGGATTAGGGATGCCGGGCAGTTGTGTCCGATGCCGCGGGAGATCTGCGTGCACATATGAATGATCGTCTCCGCATCCTTGCAGGCAGGGTTTGCAGCCACATAGCCGATACGCTCACCCGGAAGGGAAATGGATTTACTGAAGGAATAGCACATCAGTGTATTATCATAAAAAGCGGAAATGCAGGGCGCATCCACACCTTCAAATACGATCTCGCGATACGGTTCATCGGAGATCAGGTAGATATCATGTCCAAAGGTTTCCTGCGCTTTGCGAAGGGTATCCGCTAATCTTTGGATCGTCTCTGTCGAATATACGATACCGGACGGGTTGTTCGGGGAATTGATCAGGATCGCTGCCGTCTTTTCGCTGAGCATTTCCTCAAAAGCTTCGAAGTTGATCTGGAATCTTTCTGTATCTGCCGGCACCACCTTTAAGATCGCGCCCGTCTCATTCACATAAGGACGATACTCCGGGAAAAAGGGTGCAAAGGTGATCACTTCTTCACCCGGACAGGCCACAGCCCGCAGCGCATGTGCAATGGCGCCTGCTGCGCCGGATGCCATAAAAACGTGATCCGCCGTATAAGGAAGGCCATAGGTTTTTTTCAGATACTCTGCTACTTGTCCGCGGACCTTCAGATTACCGTGGCTTTCACTGTAACCGTGAAGCGCAAGGGAATCTTCGTTTTTCAGAAGGCGCAGCATGGTCTCGTTAACGCTGTCCGGCGCCGGAACCGACGGATTACCCAGACTGAAGTTGAAGATCTGGTCGTGTCCGATCTTTTCTCCCATGGCAAACGCTGCTGCGTTCATTTCCCTGATCACGGATTTTTGTCCTAACATATCTTTATAATGTTGTGAAAGCATGATTGTTTCCTCCTGGATTTCGGTTGTATTTACGCCCCTCATCAGTCTCCTTCGGCGACAGCCGTCTCGCCTGCCGGCTCGGTCCACGCTAGACAAGCGCCACTGGCGCTTAGCGACCCCAAGGGGGAAGCCTTTATAATCATTTCTCGTCAGTTTCCCGATCTTTTCTCTGTCAGTTTCCCGATCTTTTTTCTGTCAGTTCATTGAATTCAGATATCCCTGCAGATCCTGTATCAACTGATTTGTTCTAACATATACGCCCATATCTGTCAAGTGTGCGTAGGTATCATAAAAGTACGATGTATCGTAGCGGTAATCCCGCAGGTTTGAGATCACCGGTGCATCCAGGGCATCGTTAAGTTCCTGCGTCAGCGCATCATATTCCTGTGCCGAAGGAACGTTTTCATACATCGGGATCGGATAGCCTGCGATCACCATATCTGCGCCTTTTTCCTTCAGTTTGCGATACAGCTCGTTCAGCCTGTTTGCCGAAGCTTCATTAATATGATGGATATAGACAGATGAATAGTCAATATCCCCAAGGCTTTCGGGACGGGGATAAAAATTATCTCCCCTTTCATTAAAGGCGCTGCGCCTGTAGGCGTCATTCGTCTCCTCATTGCCATCCCCCATCCGCCAAAACTGCAGGCATTTGGACAGATAGGTCGGATAGGCCTTTATCATATCCGGCCAGTCCTGCGGTCGGATCAGGGAATAGAGTTCCAAGTGGTTTTCTATCGTGATCCATGCCAGAAGAGGATTTTTGATCTCATCCGTATCATCATAATTCGTATGGCAGATCACATAAAGGTCCCCTTCATGTACGTCCAAAAGTGCCGCCCTTTCATTAAAGCAGTTGCCGGTTCCGCCGTGGAGTCCCATGTTGATCACCGGTTTCCCGATGGCCTGCTCGATCTGCTCGCAACTTAAGCCGAAGGCCAGGTTGGAATTGCCGATGAGGATGATCCGCTCCCCCGGGGTGCTTTTGAGCTTCTCAACCTTATCCAGCATGGCAGCCTGATAGTTGCCGCTGTACTGGGGCATCACGATGCCGAAGCAGAAAGCGAAAAGAAGGGCGAGAAGGAATATGCAGTTGAAAGTAAAAGTAAGAGTTTTTTTGCTCATTATCCCTTGGTTCGCTCATGTACATACGCCCGAGTGTGCAAGCACCCTCTTTCGTATGTACATGGCGAACGCTTTCCCTAAAATTGAAAATATATAAACTGCGTCTGTGTATATTCGTTTCCGTATACCCCGAAGATCATGATCATGCCCAGCAGAACCAGATATACGATCCAGCGGAAGATCTTTCCCCGGGTCAGGACATAGGAGACTACGTCAATTTCCTTTCGCTGCAGCGCATCCACAACGATGAGGAGCATGATCGCACAGAAAAATGCGATCAGGGCGCCGGCGTCCAGTCCGCCCAGCTGCGCCAATGTTTCGGGTGCGGCGCCAAGGAGCGTAGCAAACCCCGGTACGGCCTTGGCCTGTCTGAGCATCCCGATCATATCGGTAATGCTGTTGGCCCGGAAAATGAAAAAGGCAAAACTGATCAGCAGGTACGTTATGATGCCTCTGCAGAACCGGAAAGAGAACCCCTGCCCGGCGGCTGCGTCTTTTGCCGCTGACCGGTGATCTGCCGTCTTCGCATTTTCCGATACACCATCTACAGACTTGCCACCGTGATCCTTCGTGCCTGCCGTCCCGCTTTCAATCCCTTCTCTGCGTCTCTTCATCTCATCCCATACATGTCCGGCTACCAGATACAGTCCGTTCAAACCGCCCCAGAGCACGTAAGTCCAGTCTGCACCGTGCCAGAGTCCGCTGACCAGAAAGACGATCATCACATTCACCAGCCGCCGTGTCGTTCCCTTCCGGTTCCCGCCAAGGGGAATATACAGATAGTCCGTAAACCAGGTTGTCAGGGAAATATGCCACCGTTTCCAAAACTCCCTGACAGAGGATGACAAAAGCGGCGACCTGAAATTGTCCATCAGGGTAAAACCAAGCACCTTTGCGCTGCCGATGGCAATATAGGAATAGCCGCCGAAATCACAATAGATCTGCAGGGTAAACAGGAGCGACGCCAGAAACATCTGTGCACCGTTATAGGAAAGATAATCCCCGAAAACCTCCGTGACGATCAGTGCGATCCGGTCGGCGATCACAATCTTGAGAAACAGTCCCCAAAGCATGGTCAACAGGCCGCTGCGCACCCTGTCCGCATCAAACCTGTGCACCGTCTGAAACTGTGGCAGCAGATTTTTGCTGCGCTCAATGGGTCCTGCCACCAGCTGCGGAAAGAAGGATACGAACAGCGCATACCTGAAAAAATTCCGCTCCGCTTTTTCCCTGCCATGGTACACATCCATGGTGTAGCCAAGGGCCTGGAACACATAAAAAGAAATGCCCACCGGAAGCACGATCTCAGGCACCGGAAGCTGCAGCGTCCAAAAACGGCCCAGCAGGGCATTTGCATTGACCACAAAGAACGCGCTGTACTTAAACGCTGCCAAAAGCCCTAAATTACTGACAAGTGAAAAGACCAGCGCCCCTTTTGCGGCGATCTTTTTTTCGATCAATATGGATGCAAGATAGGTGATCAGAATAGAAGCAAGAAGCAGCAGGCCGTAGACCGGATTCCAATTCATATAGAAAAAGAAACTCGCCACAAGCAGCCAGTAATTTTGCACCTTCCCCGGCAGCACAAAGTACACAAGCGCCGCCACGGGAAAAAATATCAGATAAGGAACCGAATTGAAAATCATTTATGAAAAAGCCCGTCTCTCAAATTCTTCTTTTCGCAGTGGCATGGCATACAAAAAGCCCTGTGCCATATCGCAGTTGCAGGCCATGAGGAAATCTCTGTGCTCCACAGTTTCCACACCCTCTGCCAAAACAGCAATGCCCAGTTCTTTTGCCATACGGATCACATTCCGGATCAGGATATTCCCCTTTGCGGACTGCTCCCACAAAAAACTCTGATCGAGTTTGATCACATCCACATCGATGCGGTGCAGAAGCGTCAGCGATGAATAACCGCTGCCGAAATCATCAATGGAAGTGGAAAAACCCAGATCCTTTAAGCGCTGCAGCACATCCAGCATCACGTGATACTCTTCAAAATCCACAGTTTCCGTCACTTCGATCTCGATCCACTTCGGCGGAACCTGATAACTGGCTGCGATCTCACGGATCGTTTCCACAAAGTTTTCATCCTTTAAATGCCAGCGGGACATATTCACGGAAATAGGCACCGGCTCCTTTCCCGCCTCGATCCATTTTGAGATCATCTCGCAGGTCTGACGCAGCATTTCAAAATCCAGCTGCCGCACAGTCCCGTCTTTTTCCAGCATGGGAACGAACTTCCCCGGCAGGATCACCTCTCCTTTTAATTCCCAACGCGCCAGCGCCTCCGCACCGCAGAGCGATCCGTCGGACAGCCTGATTTTCGGCTGATAATAAGCGTGGAACTGCCCTTCTGCCAAGGCCTTGGTAAAATCCATGGAAACCTTTTTTTCATGAAAAACCCGCTTCGCCATTTCCGGCGTATAATAAATGCGGCTCGCCGTTACATTTTCCCTGCAAACCTGCTGGGCAATTGAGATCGGTGTCATGATCTCATCCGCCACATGAAGCGGCCTGTCCACTTCATAAATACCGACACGCACAGAAAGCGGAACCGACCTGACGCCACTGGTGGTGGCCACATCCACATGGATCTTCTCTAATTTATTTAAAAAATCTTCGCTGCGGTCTTTTCGGACAAGCACCACATAATTGTCGCCGCCAAGCCTTGCTATCACTTCATCATGGCCGATGAGAGCCCTGACTTTTCCCGCATATTGGCGCATCACACTGTTGCCGTCCTGGAACGAAACCAGTTTATTGATATATTTGAAATTGCGGATATTGAAATAGGCTGCAACATAATCCATGATCCTGCCTGCTTCAATGATCCTTTCCACCTGTGAAAAGAACGCACCCATGTTCGGCAGGCCGGTTATGGGATCGGTACCCATGGAACTGTGCAGCATGCTTGAGATCCGTGCCCTTCCCATGTACAGATACAGCATTTCCGCTACACATCCCGTCCAGAAACGCCCTTCTTCCGTAATGGGATTGCTGTTGGACCAGTAAAACTCGTAGGTGATCTTTCCACCCTCTTCCGTATCATAAGTAATGGAAATGGGATTGAACACGTCTACGATGCCGTCAGAAAACAGCAGCCTTCTGCTGGTGATACCATCCGGAACCAGGCGGTTCGGCGGGGTATCCATGATCCCCTCTACCTTTCCGATATGCAGATAGGGACAGATCTCGGCCAGCGCCTCACTGACATGCTCCAGCACGACCTCCAGCCTGACCGGCAAGGCGGCCAGTTTTTCCACATATGCCAGAAACAGTCTCTCTGCTTCCGGAAGTTTTTGATAATATATCCCATGTTCCATACTTGCCTAAACCCCACTATGCTTCATCAGTATCTGTCTCCGGCACTTCCGTGTCATCTTCATCGCTCTCACCTGCTTTTTGCTGCTGCGCCTTATTGATCTCAGCAGCAACCGTGGAAAACTTACCGTCCGGCAAAAGCACGCGTCCGTCTGTACAGACGATCCTGTTCCTGCCGGTTTCCTTGCCGTAGTACAGGCACTCATCCGCCTCTTTAATGACTTCATCCTGTGTCTTATCCCAGGCCTTTCCGTTGACGCCGAACGTCATTGTGATCTGGAACGGTTCAAATCCTTCATAATCGAATATATGGCTGCGGATCCGCCAAAGCATCTCATTAAGGTCTCCCAGCATATCATCGATATGTGCTGAATAGACTACCAGAAATTCCTCCCCGCCCCAGCGGGCAACGATGCCTTTGTCCTTCATTTCCTCAGCCAGGATATCCGATACCGTCTTCAGAACGATATCGCCGCATTCATGACCGTAGGTATCGTTGACACTTTTGAAATAGTCGATATCACCGATGGTGACGGTCATTCTTGCCGTCTCATCCCTGTTGATATTCGCCAGCATTTTTTCCATCTGTGCATTGCAGGCGCGGCGGTTCAAAAGTCCGGTCAGCGGATCCGTCGTGATCTTCTTTTCCAGGGCACCGCAGACCTCCACAGCATTGCGCGCCATATCGCCGATCTCATCTTCCCTGCGCGAAACATTGATGGGCATCTGCATATCAAAATTGCCGTCTGCAAGAAGACCTAAATATTTCTGGATGGACTGCAGTGCCTTCGTGATGTGACGATTTGCGTTCATGCACACCAACAGGGTAATAATGATGGCGATCAGCGAGATCACAACAGCTTTTGCGATCGCATTCAGCATAACCCTGTGAACCTCCGCTACCGGCCGTCCCGCAAAGGCCATGCCCACAACCGATCCGTCCCGGGAAAGCATCGGAATGTAATAACCATAATAATACTCCGAACCGATCTGCACGCTTTCCCCGAAGAATTCCCGATCTCTGTTGAGCGTCCAATTGATCGCCTGATCCGGCGCTTTTTCCCCTACCAGCCGCCTGCCGTTTTCATCCATAATGGTGGTCAGCACTCTGGTATCTCCGTAGTAAAGCGAAATATCAAGTTTATACGCCGTCTTCAGTGCATCCACCACCTCGTACTTTCCGGTCAGCAGTGTTTCACCCTTATACAGGCGCCCGTTATCCATCCTATAATCGCCCGGTGCCAGCAAAGAATAGGTGTTATAAAGAGAATTGGCAGCCACATCCAGTGTTTCGGCCAGTTCTTTTTCCATATTGCTGTTCAAAACACCTGCCATGCTGACGGTCAGGATCACGCCCAGGATCAAAAGCGGCACGATGGAAATATTGATCAGGATCCCCTGGATGCTGCGCAGCATGCTCGGATGTTTTCCCTTGCCGTCGGAGCTGTTCCGTTTTTTCCCGGTCTTGTCTTTTTCCTGCTTTGCGTTCTTATCCGGGATCTGCCAGGTAGAAATCTCTTCTATCTCCGCCTCGGAAACCTCTTCTATCACAGCTTCCTGCGTTTCTTTTTTCAATTCTTCGGATTGCTTCTTGCCCATACACACTCATCCTTATGTGATGTCAGCGTCAAAATTCCATTTCAGAAAAAACGTATTCGTATCAATATCATCCTCATGCATAAACCATGCATAAATACACGTCTAGTATATCATTTTTCTACCCGGATTGTCACTTACTCTTTTTGAAAAAATGCGGGTGCGAACTCACTTTTGATCAGGTTCTCCTTTTCCTCTTTCGTCAGTTGTTTGATGCCGTATTCAAGGCCAAGGGCTTCGCTTTTACTGTCCGTTTCAATGACCGCTGCGATCTCCTTTGGCTTATGCACCCTTGTATATTTCGCACCTTTTTTGCCGCCGGCCAGATGCTCTGCAAAGCGGCGCTTCACATCTGTTGTGATGCCGGTGTAGAGAGAGTCGTCCTCGCAGCGGAGTATATATACATAGTAAGTTTGCACTTTTTTATCTTTCTTTTTTTCTTTATCCATTTTTCTCTTGCTTTCCCACAGAAAGTATGCTATTGTAAGGAACACACTATTCACACAGTCAGTTCGAGACCTTCCTGACTTAAAACAAAACTAAAGGAGAACTTCATAATGAGAAACAAAAGCATTCTGTTCATCACTCAGGCAGCGATGATCGCTGCAATCTATGTCATATTGACCTTTATCGCCAACGCCCTCGGCCTTGCAAGCGGCGTGATCCAGGTCAGATTTTCCGAAGCACTTACCATATTGCCCTTCTTTACACCGGCAGCCATTCCGGGACTTTTCGTGGGCTGCATTCTGGCCAACACACTGACCGGCTGTGCGCTTTGGGATATTGTCTTCGGCTCGGTAGCCACCCTGCTCGGTGCTCTTGGCACCTATGCCCTCAGAAAAATGAAGCCGGCGATCCTGATGACATTCCCCCCGGTTGTCGCAAATGTGCTGATCGTGCCTTTCGTACTGCAAAAGGTATATGGGGTTCCCGACAGCATCCCCTTCCTGATGGCTACGGTAGGCATCGGCGAACTGATCTCCTGCACTGTCATAGGTCTGGTTTTATACCGCGTGCTTCTGCCGGTTGGAAATAAGATCTTCCAGCTGGACATCGAGCCGACCGAGGAAGAGATCCGGACCGCGAAACTGATCAACGCCCAAAAACAATAGCTCTTAAAATAATATCTTTTTAGAGTAATCGCTTCTTTCCACATATATCACTTGTGAAAAACCGCCTTGCATCCGCAAGACGGTTTTTCTGTAACCACCCCTGGTTATAACAAAAATTTAGATGACGAATCTATCATTCTTCTCGATCACGATCTTGATCTCGCCCTCGCCCTTGTGGTAGGAGTTGGCGCGGATCGTGTCATGGCTCTCCACGATGCAGTTCTCGATGTAGGTATTGTCACCGATATAGACATCGTTCAAAATGATGGAATTCTTGATCGTGCAGTTGTTGCCGATAAAGGCGCCCTTGAAGACCACTGAATTCTCTACTGTGCCGTTCACGATGCTTCCCGAAGAGATCAGGCTGTTGCGGATGTTTGCGCCTACGTTGTATTTTGCCGGCGGCAGGTCATCCACCTTAGAATAAATATCCGGATACTGGCGGAAGAAATAATCGCGGATGTCAGGTTTTAAGAAGTCCATATTCGCCGCAAAATAATCTTCCACGGATGCGATATTCTTCCAATAACTTGTGATCTTGTAGCCGAAGATCCGCTTCATGTTCTTATAACGGATCAGGATATCCTTAACAAAATCATACTGACCGTCCTCTGCTCCTCTCTCGATCAGCTCGATGAGTTGGCGGCGGCGGATCACATAGATACCGCAGGAGATCGTATTGGAATTTGCCACGATGGGTTTTTCCTCAAACTCTTCGATCCGGCTCTCTTCATTCATCTTCAGGATACCGTAGCGGTCTACATTTTCATGGGCCGGCATATCCTTGCAGACAACGGTGATATCAGCCTTCTTGGCGATATGATATTCAAGCACCTTGTTGTAATCCATCTTGTAGATACAGTCGCCGGAAGCGATCACTACATAGGGCTCATGGGACTCCCGCAGGTAATCCAGGTTCTGATAGATCGCATCAGCCGTGCCGCGGAACCAGGAATTATTCTCATTGGTCACGGTCGGTGTAAATACGGAAAGCCCGCCCTGCTTACGTCCGAAATCCCACCACTTGGAGGATGCCAGATGCTCGTTCAGACTCTTTGCATTATACTGTGAAAGCACAGCCACCCGCTGAATACGGGAATTGGTCATATTGGAAAGGGCAAAGTCGATACTGCGATAGCTGCCTGCAATGGGCATTGCTGCGATCGCACGTTTTTGGGAAAGTTCCCTCATTCTGTGGTTATTTCCACCTGCTAAAATGATACCGATCGCTCTCATACCTCTGCCACCTCCTTGATCAAAGTCTTGCCGCTCTCAAGGGCTCCGTCAGGATAATCTTCCTTCGTCGTGATACCGGAAACAACAGCGTTCTTGCCGACCGTCACGCCACTGGGGATCACGCTCTTTTCACCGACAGTCACAAGACCATGATTGTAAATATGCGGTGCGCTGTCGTTTTCCGCCTCATCGCCGATACCCAGCTTCACGTTATCGCCGATCTGCGCGTTTTCTGCGATGATACCCTTGTAAACTTCACAGCCTTTGCCGATCTCGGCTTCGTTCATGATAATGGAATCCCGTACGATGGTATCCGCACCGATGGTCACGCCGCAGCCGATCACGGAATTATAAACCTTGCCGTAGATCTGTGCGCCTTCGCCGATGATACATTTTTCAATCTCGCTCTCAGCGGAAATATACTGCGGAGGAAGGGTATCGGATTTGGTATAGATCTTCCAATACTCCTCATACAGATTGAACTCCGGAACGATATCAATCAGCTCCATATTTGCTTCCCAGTAGGAATTGAGGGTTCCCACATCCTTCCAGTAGCCGTTGAACTCATAAGCAAAGCACGGTGAACCCTTATCATGGCAATAAGGAATGACATGCTTACCGAAGTCAAGTCCGGGCTGGGACGCATTGGCGATCAGCGCCTCTTTCAAGGTCGACCAGTTGAAAATATAGATACCCATGGAGGCCAGATTGCTGTTGGGATGCTCGGGCTTTTCCTGGAACTCGGTGATGCGTCTTTCATCATCCGTTACCAGAATACCGAAACGTTTTGCCTCTTCCATGGGAACCGGCATAGCTGCCAGGGTTACCTCAGCGCCTTTTGCCTTATGGTAATCCAGCATAACTTCGTAATCCATCTTGTAAATATGGTCGCCGGAAAGGATCAGCACATAGTCCGGATTGTAAGTATCCATGAACTCAATGTTCTGATAGATTGCGTTTGCCGTACCGGTGTACCACTCTGTATCTTCACTCTTTTCATACGGGGGAAGCACGGAAACGCCGCCCACGTTACGGTCAAGATCCCAGGGAATACCGATACCGATATGCGTATTCAGTCGGAGCGGCTGATACTGCGTCAGCACACCTACCGTATCTACGCCGGAATTGATGCAGTTGGAAAGCGGAAAGTCGATGATGCGGTATTTCCCGCCAAATGATACCGCAGGCTTGGCCACCTTTGCGGTCAAAACACCCAGTCTTGATCCCTGACCACCCGCCAGCAGCATGGCGATCATCTCTTTTTTAATCTTCAAATGCGTCACCCCTTACCCTTTGTACTCACCGGGAAAACCCCGATTACGGTCAATTATACCATACAATTTTCGCAAAGTGAATGATTTTCACCATAAAAAAGCGAAAAATACACGGTTTTGTAGTCAATTTGGATAATGTTGCCCAAATACACCGGGTGTTTTTGTGCAACATCACAACAGCGCAACCAGGCACAATAAAAACGGACTGTGCAAAGTTGTAAAAAATGCACAGTCCGCGTTCTTTTACTGCGATAAACACCATCCGTAAGGATTTCCTCTTACGCTTTATATTTCTCCGGATCAGCCGCTTTCTCGGCATTGATCCAGTCGACCGCCTCTTTTTTCCCTTCCTCCGTCAGCGGAAAATCCTTCGATGTGATCAGCTCCGGTTTTGTCTTGCCAAAGCTCAAAGGCTCCGGCCAGACAGAAACACAGATGGTATTTGGCTTTGGCGGCTTATACTCTTTTCCTTCTGCCTCTGCCTTATCTTTCAGCCTCTGTTCCTCCTCTGGTGTGATCCGCAGTACCGCCTGCATCATGTAGCGGATACCTGCATCCGAGCCGGGATAGTCCAGTTTCTTGATATAGTTCAGGGATATGGTTTTTTCGTCGATCATGGGATACTCCTTACTGTTTTGTTCTTATTTAGCCCCTCATC
>JAEEKC010000268.1 GCA_016282215.1 Lachnospiraceae bacterium | reverse complement strand
TTTTCCCATGTTGTGTCCCTCCTAATTAATCAAAAATGATTTCTTACTCCTCTTCCTCTATCAAACGGATCCGGCGCATATGCCGCTCATCCCCTGAAAATTCCGTATCAAGGAATGTATCTACAATAGAGATCGCAAGATTTTCTCCGATGATACCGGCGCCCATGGAAAGAACATTGGCATCATTATGGAGTCTGGTCAGCTGTGCGCTGACGGTATCTGCACAGACCGCACACCGGATGCCCTGTATCTTGTTTGCCGTCATGGAGATTCCAAGACCTGTTGTACAGATCACGATGCCTTTTTCGCTTTCGCCCGATGCTACGGATTTCGCTACTGCGCGCCCGTATACGGGATAATCACAGGATTTCTTTTCATAAGTTCCGAAATCCTTGTATTCGAGACCTCTTTCCTTCAGGTGGGCGATCACCTTTTCCTTCAGTTCAAAACCGCCATGGTCACTTCCGATCGCAATCATGCTAACCCTCCTTCTCTGCTTAAATAATTTGTTTTTTATTTATCAGCTATTTCCCGGTTTCGGATTGTCATACCGGACTTAGCACTATCTATATTTTTTTATCCATTTATCATTCACTTTTCAGCTCCGATTCTCATATCGGACTTTACACTGCTTTCAAAACACCACTATCTGATAATCATACCACAAGTTAAGAATTTTTGAAAGTGTAGTCAGAGACGCCGATTAACTCGATCATCTGATGATCCAGCAGGTCCCGTCATCAGTCAGCGATAGTCTCTCCAAGCTTAACCGACTTCAATCACTCGCCCGCCGGCTGCCTTTTTCATGCGGTTCATAACCGCAAGGCCGAGACCGGTTTCCTCCAATGCCGGTGCATACATCTTCTCGATCTGCTCATCATCGAATTCCCGAAGGAACCGGAACAGGTCATGGGCCATATCCTCTGTCACCTTGATACTGTCGGCATAATCTGTCCACTCTTCGTTTGCCGCCCCGGTTTTCTCTTCCCGGTCATCCGATAGTCCGTCGGTCTGTCCTTCTGTCTGTCCTGACATACCTTTGGTAACGATCACGCCGGTGCGCTGCCCCTGTGCCTTATCATTCTTTAGTTCATTTAGTAAGCATATGCTAACTTTTTCACCGCTGCCGCTAATGATGGTCAGCATGCCCTTTGGCGCATAGTGGCGGTATTTCATGCCGGGTGCTTTGGGATGTAGACCTCTCTCGTTTTCCGTTACTGCCGTAGTGATATTTTTTGCAGCCGCCGGATCCGTTCCACGGTCAGCTGTTACATTTGCAGCCAGTGCCGGATCGAGGATCGTCTGCGGTGCAATGCCACACAGCTGTTCTAACGTGATAAACCCCGGCCGCAGTACAACGGGCACGTTTTCCGTCAAATCAACGATGGTTGATTCCAGTCCGATGGCAGAATCCCCGCCATCCAGGATCATATCCACTCTGCCGTCCAGATCTTCATATACATATTTCCCCACAGTCGGAGAAGGTCTTCCGGAGGTATTGGCACTCGGCGCCGCAATAAACCCTCCCGCCTCTCTGATCAGGGCAAGCGCCACTTCATGATTCGGAAATCTGACTGCTACGGTGGACAGCCCTCCTGTGGTTTCTTTCGGAACGCGGCTGCTCTTTTTCAGGATCATGGTAAGGGGCCCGGGCCAGAACTTTTCCGCCAGCCGGTATGCGATATCCGGGACATCCTCTGCGATCACGGACAGATCTTCCAGCCTGCAGATATGCACGATCAGCGGGTTGTCGGAAGGTCTTCCCTTTGCCGCATAGATTTTCATAGAGGAGTCCGCCTGCAGCGCATCCCCGCCAAGTCCATATACTGTCTCCGTGGGGAAAGCCACAAGGCCGCCGCTTTTGATGATCTCGCCGCCGCGCCTGATATCCTCCTGATCCGGATTCCTGATCCACTCGGTTTTCATATATCTGTCACCAATCTATCAGTAGTTTATCGGTTCAGCATTTTTATACCGGACTTTACACTACCTCAGTTTATCATTCGTTTTATTCCACCGGTTTTCCGTACCGGATTCTATACTACCTAACAAATCACCGGTTTAATATCGATAATTCGTGATCGTTGCAATCGTTCGCGGCTCCGTTTTACTCTGCCGTCAGGGTGCCGTCCATATATGCCGCAATGGCATTCCACACATTTTCCTGTTCCTGTCCGAGTTTCCATTCAGCGACACCGCCTAAGTTATACTGGGACATGGCCAGGAGTTTTGCACGAATGCTCCGCTCTTCCTCGAGCCAGATCTGGCAGAACTTTCCGTCTTCATCAAAGGATGCATAATACTGGGAGGTGGTATCATCCCATTCCGGAGTGATCCCTCTTTTATCCATGGACTGCTGCGCCATGCCCATGGTCAGGTTCTCGCTGCTGGTGCCGTCATCCCCGGTACGCCAGAATCTGGTATAAAAAGGAATGCCGTTGATCACCTTTTCCGGCGGTACCTGGGCAATGGTTTTTTCGATACCATTCTGAACATAGCCAAGAGAGGCAACAGAACCGGCCTCCTGAGAGCCGCTATAGTGCTCATCATATCCCATGATCACCACATAGTCCGCCACGGCTCCTTGTTCGCCGCGGTTATAATAATCCGTATATTCCGTCGGTACGTAATTATCAATGGAAAGCACCAAGGCATTCTGTCTGCATGCAATGGATAACTCGCGGATAAACTCCACAAAATCCTCGCCGGCTGCGGCGGGCACTTTTTCAAAGTCAATATTGATACCGTCGATATTGTGAGCGATGACATCTTCCACCAAATGGCTGATGAGGTTCTGCCGGTTTGTCAGGCTGCCGAGAACAGATGCCATATCCACCTGATTGGTAAAATCATCCGCCAGCGCCCAGACTTCGATGCCTTTGTCATGCATATCCTGCACATACGTATCGGAAACAATGGAGGTAAAGCCGCCGTAATCATCCGACAAAAAGTACCAGGTGGGAGAAACCACATTCACCTTCTGCGTCGTTGCGAGCAGATCATAGATCGTATCGTTTGCCGTCTGATTGGTAACCTGATGCCAGGCCATATTGATCTTGTGGTCACGCACCTGACTGGTGT
>JAEEKC010000267.1 GCA_016282215.1 Lachnospiraceae bacterium | reverse complement strand
TGATACAGGTTCCGAGGCCATCCAACAGAAGGATCACAACATTTTTATAACCCTTTTTCATGTATTTGTCGGCGCCAGCCAGCGTCTTGCCCTGCGGATCCGATCCGAAGTGCCTTAACACAGAATTCGCCAGATTGACTAAGCAATTATCGTAATCATGTAATGTAAATGACTGCTTCATGATGCCTTTTTTATAATTGATCACTTGTTTTATCCCTTTGGTTTTTCATATCGGCAGCAGAACAATGCATTTCCATGCTATCCGTTCAAAAACGCTGCGACCTTTTCGTGCTTATCAATATGCTCTTTGAGATGTTTTTGATAAAGCGACGTTCCGACAAGAAATCTTTTAAACCTTGTTGATGCCGCAGACAGGCACAATACGCCTAAGACAAAAAAGGGAATCTGCGGGATCACCGGGATTAAAAGCCCGATGAACCCAAGTATAAAACATATAATTGATGCTATGATCAGTGCTATCTTTTTCATATCCGTTATCTCAGTTAATTGATCCGTAGTTTATTGAATCCGCATTTCCACATCGGACTTTGCACTACTCAATTTATCAACAGTTTTCAGCTCAGTTTTTTCATATCAAGCCTTACTGCCAATTCATCACAATTGGAAGATTTCGGAAAATGCCCCCTGCCCGGAAACCGGTTCTCCATTCTCCGTCAAATGCTTCGTGCACCCGATCACCTGGGCCCGGAACATGGCAGCCTGCGGTCTCCTTTTCTCAGCATGCAACACCGATACCGCAGTCGGTGCCAGGAAAAATGTCTGCTGCAAAACAATGGGCGAGATTCCCAGCAGATATCCGATGGCCTCAAAATTGGCGCCGAGATGACCGAAGAACACGAGCGTCTTTTCATCATCGCCCGCTACCATGTCATCATCCGTGCGGTAATACCCGCCTTCACGGAAATACCCATGCTCGGCCAGAATGCCGTCAAGCCCTTCTCTCATGGCAAACACCGCCGGCTCGTAACCGTCATTTTCCTGAAAGATCGGCTCCTTATACCATTCAAGCCTGTCATAAAAACCTTCCTGCTTCGTCCACCATTCCGGCATGAAATCCCAGGGGATCTTCGGATAGGCCCCGGTGGTCGGATCCTTGACATAATAGGAAAACTCCTTCATCCAGGGCAGCTCCACCGCCTCCCGGCCAAGCGCCTTCAAAGATGGCTCCGCCGTCAGTTTTGTCCGTGGGAGCGGCGATGTATAAAACGTATCCACATCCCAGGTTTTCACCCGCTGCGACAGCGCCTGGGCTTCCTTGAAGCCCTTTGGTGTCAAACTCTTTTTTTCATAATCCGGCTCTGCATGCCGGATGAAGATCAATCTCATGGCCTATCTCCTCTATCTTAATACCAAATTTTTCATACCAGACTTTACAAATTCAGCATATTAATTATCAGTTTTCCCAACTCCATATTTCATACCGGATTTACGCCGCCTTCATCAACGCCCTCTGAAACTATTATTTATTCACACTCTCCGGCCGCTGTCTCTCCGGCAATCCGTCCCGACGCAAAAGCGAAATGCAGGTTATATCCGCCGCAGGTACCATCCACGTCCAGCACCTCTCCTGCAAAAAAGAGCCCCTTCACAATCTTGGATTCCAGATGCTCTGTCACCTCACTGCAGTCCACACCGCCGGCAGTCACCTGCGCTCTCGAAAACCCGGCATTCCCAGTTATGTCAACCGGAAAACACTTCAGTTTTTCTGCCATCTCTTCCAGTTCCTGATCCGTATAAGATGCTGCCTTTCTGCCTTTTGAATAATAAACAGCCAGCTTCTGCGGAAGGCAAAAACTCAGCGCCTGTTCATCACTCCGGTAAGTGTCCCCCCATCCGTGATATGCTTTTTTCAGGTATTCCAGCACTTCCTCTTTGGTATCCTCCGGGAAAAAATCCAGCTCCAGTTTTGCCCTTTGTCCCTTCGTCATCGCAACGACCGCATATCGCGATAACTGCATGACCGGAATGCCGCTGATATTATCTTTATTGAAAATGATCTCACCGCTTTCATGATGAACTGCGGAATATTCCTCGTTATGATTTGTGGAAATCTGCAATATCACTTTACATTTTACGCGGACACCGGCAAGCGCCGATAGTTTCTTATCCGCAAACTGAAGTGGCACCAATGCCGGTTCCTGGGGAACAATAGTATGGCCAAGTTTCCGGATCACTTTATTCAGGTTTCCGTCACTCCCGTGTGTCGGACTTGCCTTGCCGCCCACAGAAATGATGACCGCATCTGCGGCAATACTGTCCAAGCCCGTTTTTACCGTAAATCTGCCGGTCTTTTTTCTGCCATCCGATTTTGATTCACGATCAAATCTTGTTTTTTCCGACTTCCGGTTTTGTGTTATGTCAATCTCTTTTCCATCTGTTTTTGCTTTATCTACCGGATTTTCTTCAATTTCTCCAGTTCGAATTATGTCAACCACCTGTGTCTCTGTCCTGATCGTCACTCCCAGCCTCTTACACTCTGCCAGCAGTACGCCGGCAACCGCCGTTGCCTGTTCATTATACGGATACACATAATCGCCGATATGCTTGGTCATCAGGCCGAGATCATGAAAAAAATACAGCAGATCGTTTCTGTCATAAGTATCCACGCATTCCATCGCAAGCGGTGCTCCGCCGCCGCGATACACCCCGTCCTCCATGACCAGGTTTGTAAAATTACATCTGCCGTTACCTGTCGCATACAGTTTTTTACAAGGTTCTGTGTTTCGTTCCAAAACAAGCACCTTTGCGCCGGATCTGGCCGCATAGATCGCAGCCATAAGCCCGGCAGGACCGCTGCCGACAACCACGACATCCCAT
>JAEEKC010000266.1 GCA_016282215.1 Lachnospiraceae bacterium | reverse complement strand
CGCCGGATGTCCGGTGGACATCTGCTCTGCGAGGACCGTAGCGAAGCGAAGACGCGGAGCCGAGACCTCGAACCTCGCGGGCTCGGATATTTCAATTTTGCGCGAGACGGGGTGCTGCGTGCCGGTGGCACGCGTTTAGCACCGACCGAGGCGAGTTCCTCACTCGCCGAGAACGGACCCGCGGGTGGATGGAACATCCATCCGTGGGTGCAGAGCCCTCCGGGCTCTTCTTACACGAAAAAGGGATATCCTTTTCGGATATCCCTTTTCGTGTAAACCAGAGCGCGAGACGGGACTCGAACCCGCGGCCTCGACCTTGGCAAGGTCGCGCTCCACCAACTGAGCCACTCGCGCATGCGTCTTGCTGACGACAAAAGTTAGTATATAAGAAAACATCTATTTTGTCAACAACAAATTTCGCATTTTTCAAAAAATTTTTATTCTCTTTCCGATAGGGTATCAAGATGCAAGAATTCCCATTTTTCTCATCATCTCCTCCTCCGAAGTCTCATGCAGCGAAGAGAATTTCCCGATGAGCACTACCTGTTCATAACTGATCTTTCCTTCATGATAGAGAGCCAGGCTTTCAAGCTGTTTTTTCTTTTTCTCCCCTTGCGAAAGAGCCCTCTGCATCCACTCCTCCATCATATACATCCTTTTAATCTTCAGATTATTGACTTCCTCAAAGTGTTTGATATCGTCTTCTTTCGTATCATTGCAGATGCCGATGATCGTGACGCCGTTTTCTTCTGTCAGCGGTAGGATCCTCTTCCTTTTCAGCATATTTCTGTCAAAGCGGCGTGAGGTATTTTCAAAATCAAGTTTTTCCACGATCTCGTTGGGTACAAACTGGATATGCTTCACATGGCTTAAGCAGCGAAGCATTTGCTCTTCCGTGATCACACCCTTTTTGATCAGATATGCTCCGAAGGATTCTCCGTTCTCCTTGTCCATATGGGCAAGGGCATCCTTCAACTGAGCCGCATTGATATACCCCTGGACGATCAATACATCACCGAGCATTCTCCTATACTGTCTGAGCTGCTCCCTGGACAAAAACTCGTGATCTGTCTTAGCCCACTTCGGCTTCGCTTTTGCTTTTTTCTCTTTGTTCCTGAGTTCGTCTTTTTCCCTAAGTTTCTTTTTTGATCCCAGCCCCAGTTTCATTTTAAACGCATTTACCACTGCAAAAAAGTTGATAACATTTCCGTATACGAGTCTGATAGGAAAAAGAGGCGGCAAAAGGCAGCCGAAAAACACACTTCTCATTCCATACACATGGTAAAGGGCATAAGCACGGACAACTTGGCGAAGACAGGTGATGCCGAAAACGATCATAGCCATGTAATAGATAACAGACCCTTTTGTGTAAAAAGGATCCAGACCAAGTATCGCGGCGATTATGATATAGATTGCAAGAATATACCCCAGAAGCGGCAGTAGATTCAAAAATTTCGTTTTTACATCCTTATAAAATGAATATCTTCCCGCAAGAGAGATCTTATTCTTTGTAAAAATATCCTTCACCCCGATGGATTGCATCGTGATACCGTAGGTCCACCTTGTCTTCTGCCTGACTGCCGTCTTAAAGGTAGCCGGGAAAAGTGACCTGGTCGTGATATAATCCATCTTTGATTTGCCGTTTTTTAAAACCCTGGGAAGTTTATTGAGCACATAATAGATGGCCACCCCTTTTTTGTACAGATTCAGGGAAAGAAGGTAATCCTCCGTAAGACTCTCTGATGGCAATACAGGTTCCCGTATTGTCAACCACAGTCGCCAAAACCAAGGGCAAAATAGATTTTTAGATTAATTTCCACAAAAAAACACCTCCGGGGTATTCCCGAAGGTGTACTCTCATCTGCAATATCAATGCTTATAAGTCCGATCCGTCCAATTTGGCACGGCAGAAATAACAGTTATATTTTCTGGGATTCTCATGAAGCTTGATCAGGTTCTCAGCAGCACAGTTCGGGCAATACACCAGTTTGTCGCTGGCTGCCACCGGATCACCGAGCATATATCTTCTGGCATAATGGTAATTCCCATAGTACTTCTGTTCATGCTGCCTGTGCTCAACCTGTTCTTTATGATGCTCGATCTGATCCTTTCTCGCTTTCTCTGCCAGCATTTCTGTTGTAGAGAGTTCATCTGCATCCGTCAGGCCTCCTGCTCCCGGTGCCTGTTTGGCTTTCTGCGCACCATAATTCTGCGCCCCGCCCTTTTGCTGTGCATTTCTCTGCTGCACTGCGGCCTGTCTTGCCGAACCGGATGCCTGACCGGATCTTCCCTGATACGTGGAAGAGTTCATGGTATGCACCGGTTTCAGATTCGCCGGTGATGCGTTTCCGGATGAAGATCCAGCATATTTACTGCCAAAGTTCGTCTGTTCAAACGACAGAGAATTGCTTTTTGATGCGCTGCCCGATTTACTGGTCTGTCCGATCTGTTTGTTGACTTCCATCTCCTGCATACGCTTCCTTTGCTGTTCCATTCGTTTCGGATTCTTTTTGCTGAGCGAAAGCAAAACCATGAACACTACAAATACCCATACAAATAAGCCTGACATGCAATTCTCCTTTTTTCAATTAATCAGTAATTTACCGGCTCCGTTTTTCATATCGGAGTTTGCAACTATCAAAAGAGGACCAAAAAGTTCTTATTTAGTATTTTACATGCACCGGACGAAATGTCAACAAAAAGCAAGGGTACAGCATATGCTGTACCCTGCCTTTATTATTCGCATTAATTGCTATTAATCCCACGGATCAAGAACTTTATATGCTTTTTTGATTCCGTTAGCAGTGATATGCAAGAAATTAGCATCAAATGACCACCAACCTTTTGCGTCTCTGTAAACATCAATGTATCTGTCTGTGTCAAATCCACTTAAGTGCGGAAGTGAGCTATTTGAACTTGTACTCGGAACAAGAATCATATATGTCGTAGGTCTATACCCATTGATAGTCTCTTTGGAGTTGATAAAATACGGACCTCTGTACATATCAATCAAATACTTATACTCTCCATCAGCCGTTGGTGTGTAATCATTTGTCGGTGTTGCGCCTCTGAAGTAACACTTGTATGCATTAGCACCACTTCCATCAGCAGTCAGGATTTTTCCGGTTATAGATAAATAAGCCTGCTCCCAATCTGTTTTGAAAATACTGTATGCATCTCCATTGATATATTCAAACAAACCCCATGCCGGATGATCATCACCTTTTGCATCACCGCAGGTCGGATCATCAGCAAGTGCATTGGCAGCGCAAATATTTGCCGCCATCGCTTTGAATCCGCCGTATACGGGATCCGCACCGGCTTCTTTCGTCTTCCCAGTCCAGTTCTTCTCCTCAACAGACATGAGTTTCTTGATCTCTCCCAACGTTTTAGGCAGACGCTTGAATTTATAAGTTGCTGTTTCACAAGTTTGATCTTTAGTAACCGTCATAGTAGAAGATACCGTGCCGGTAAAGGTTTTTGTTTCCTTATCGTATACCAAATCACCAACAGTACAACCCTGATCCAATAATTCTAAGATCTCTTTGTTGTATTCATCATCAGTCTTGAAATCGCCTTTTTTTAATGTGAAATCAATATGAATGACTTCCTGATTATAATCAATCTTCAGATCATTCGCAGGATCAAAGGCATTCCCCGTAACCGTAACATCACAGGACGCACTTTTCTTTGTTCCATCGGGTAATTTAATAGTTGCCGTAACTTTTGCTGTCCCGTTATACTGTGCAGTAAGCTGTCCTTTAGATGTCATCGAACTTTTCACAATCGCCATATCCGCACTAACAACATCCGGATTTGATGACTGCCATTCTACGGTAGATGATAATCCCGTATAGTCATTTCCATTCTTCTTGATGGTAAGAATTTTCCGCTCACCAAGAGTCATAGTTGTTGTAGTCTCAGAAAGCGTGTAAACATCCCCGGTCTGCGTGGTGCCACCGCCGCCGTTTCCACCGCCGTTTCCGCCGCCGTTTCCACCACCGTTTCCGCCGCCGTTTCCGCCGTCACCACCATCGCCGCCATCACTATCCTGACCTTTTACGGTTACTGTAAT
>JAEEKC010000265.1 GCA_016282215.1 Lachnospiraceae bacterium | reverse complement strand
GGTCTGTCCGAAGTGCTTCCCGGACATGGTCTTTGAGCATCGCCTGTTCTTTTTTGCTGGCACGCACATGCTTTTTCAGCGGGTAATAGTATTTGATGCAGCCGTCGGCGCGTGCACGCATGGCCGCGGTCGCCAGGTCATAGGCCTGCTCTTTTTCAAAGAAACGGATCCTGTCCGTCAGCGCCAGCGCCCAGTCCAGGCGTTTGATATTGAAACGGTCTCTCGTGATACTGCCCGGCATGGAAAAATAGGCATACAGCGGGATCTGCACATAAACGCCTTTTTCCGCCTTATCAAAGACCTTATAGGTGGTTGCCTCATCTTCGTGGATCCGACCCTTCGGATAACGGATATCCTTAAAGAGTCTGGCATCATAAAGCTTATTCCAGGCGACGATGAAATAAGTGGCATCTTCACAGATGGCATCATACTGACTTTGCAAGAGTCCTTTTCTGTCCAGCACCTGCTCTTTTACCTTGCCTTCTTTGTAGGCTTTCGCGTAGTTTTCAAATGTCTCGCCGGTATTGTCGGACACGCTGATGTCCTGCCGTTTGGTAACCAGGTATTTGCACTGTGCCACCTGTGCATCGTGCCTTGTCAGCGCATCATACAGAATTTCAATAAAAGTGGGAGCATAAAAATCATCGCTATCCAAAAATGCGATATAATCTCCGCCTGCCACATCGAGTCCGGCGTTTCTCGCATCGGACAGACCGCCGTTTTTCTTATGGACCACCCTGACTCTCGCCTCACGGGCTGCATATTCATCACAGATCTTCGGACATCTGTCCGGTGATCCGTCGTCCACCAGAATGATATCCAGATTCCGGTAGGTCTGCGCCAGAACGGAGTCCACGGCCCGCCGCAGGTAGGGTTCCACCTGATAAATTGGAATGATCACGGAAATTAACGGTTTCATATGTTTCCCTTAATACTCATTAGTTTTGTCCTTCGGATTTCTATACCGGATTTTTCGTTATAAAAAACAATACTATATCATCTGCGGTTTCTGATCTTAGCAACGTATCCGCGAAGCAGGATCAGTGCTTTTACGGGAAAAACAAGGCCATGGGATGCCGGCACATAGATGATCTTGTGATCCGGCAAAAAGAGCCGCACATCACGGCGATGCCCCTTCACAAACTTCCGGATGGCCCTGACATAGCCTCTCACCTGATGATTCCACTCCTGTTTATCATAATCCGCCCCGGTTTGTTTTCCGGCGCCTGCTCCGGCCTCACCGAGAAGGCAGAGCTCATCCAAAAATGTGGCCACGACTTTGGTGTCCGTCACCCAGAAACGCCCGCTCTGGCCATCACTCTTCTCCGCTCTTTCAGCAAGAGTGCGGAAAAACGCATTCGCTTTTCTGTAAAGCCGCATACAGACATACACCCGGTCGCTTCGCTTTTGATAGGACAGCGAAGTAGCGCTTTCATCCACTGTATAATCATATACACTGTCGCACAATATGGAGATCCGCTTTGCAGACAACATGTAATCTAAGTTAAAACACAGATCCTCGCCAAGGGAAAGATCCGTCGGAAACTCTGCCTGGATCAGCTCTTTTTTGTACAGTTTGTTCCAGGGCATGTTTAAAAGGTCATCTATATAGAGTTTTTCGATCTGTTCCCTGTCCTTTACGGTTTCGATCATGCCGTCCATATGCGGAAATCTGCCGGCCCGGCTAAGGCTGCTGCAACGTGAAAAACCGGCGATCACCATATCGCTGTCATCCCGGGATATCCGCTTTTGCATCCTGCTGATGGCATTTTCTCCCATGGCATCATCGCTGTCTAAAAACAAAAGAAGCTCGCCTTTTGCCTTCCGGATCCCGTAGTTTCTGGCGGTGGATACGCCCTTTTCATTTCGCCAAAACACGCGGATCAAAGGACAAGTTTCAAATAAACTGTCCTGATCACCAGATTCTTCTTGTCCACTGCCATTCTGCCCCGCCAGATCCTCCAGTCCGTTTTCGTACAAAGCTGAAACTTTCCCGGCTGCGGCACAGTCCCTGATCACATCCAGACAGCACAAAGCAGACTGATCCGAGCGGTCCATGCCGTTTAGCACTACCAGAAGCTCGACATTTTTATAATCCTGCGAAAGGACACTGCCAAGGCAGGTCCCAAGGGTTTTCTCACTATGATAAACCGGTATGATCACCGAAATGCGGGGATCGTTTTTCATATCGTTCACCAAATATTATTTACAGATTGTGATAACACGGATTGCTCCGCGCTTCGCGCTCTCACAAGTCGTAAGCGCTGATCACCAGCACCGCCACCATGAGCAGATTTAAAAGCCCCATTACCGCGAGCACGATCCTGTTTCTGGCTAGTCTCGTCAGTTTCTGCGGATGCTCTTCCGATACCAGGCACAGAAGCAGCGGCAAAAACAACGGGGTAAAATACCGTCCCTGCACGCCGCGGATCTCGTCGGCACCGACTGAAGTGTAGCTGACATACATACTGGTCCAGATGACGGCAGACATGCCAAAACACATCAGGACCGTAAAAAAGATATTCCATTTGGAAAGCCCTTTTCTGGGCGGCTTTGCTACGCCGCGGACCGGCGTTTCGGCAGGCTGGAACCATGCAAGAAAGATGGCCAGCCCAAGCACGCCCCAGGTAACAGGCATCGGCGCTTCGCCGGTATAGCCATATTGGAAAAAGCCCTTTCCGCCAAACAGATAAGAAAAGAGCATGTCGCGCATCTGTGACAAAAGCAGGATCGTATAGGAAAGCGGATTGGAAAAGATCCATTGGATCTGTCCTAAGACTGATGATCCCACATTGCGCTTATCGCCCGCATAAGTGATATTGCTTACCAGATGATAATCGCTTCCCGCCACCGGTGTCGGCCGGAAAATATTGTAAAGCATCAATCCGGCTACGATCAGGACCGACAGCTTGCAGACCACTTCTTTCCATCTGCTGTCAAACTTTCTGCTGCCATAAAAGATCACCATGCAGGCCATCAGGATATAGATCGGTTTGGACTGACAGCCGAAGGCAAAGGACAGCAGCATGATGAGCAGATTCTTCCACTCCAGCGGCCCGTCAGGTTCCAACAGCTCATGATACAGCAGCACCACGCCCAGCAGCAAAAATGCATTCACCACCATATCGTAACTGATGGCCGAAGCCAGAAAAACGTGATTGGGCAAAAG
>JAEEKC010000264.1 GCA_016282215.1 Lachnospiraceae bacterium | reverse complement strand
GAATGCCGTCGATGCCAAGGATGTGCGTACCCATCAGCATTCCAACCGCGTTGCGGAGTATTCGGAGATGAGTGCGAGGAAGATGAACTGCTTCCCATGGTCGCGGAGGAATAAAGAACTGAGCAATCTGCGAAAAGCAGCCCAGATGCACGATATCGGCAAGATCGCAATACCTGACAGTGTGCTGAATAAAGTCGGCCGCCTGACGGATGAGGAATATGCAAAAATGAAATCCCATACAGAAAGAGGCGCGGAGATCCTCAAGGACTTTACCCTGGTAGAGCATGTTGTGGACGGTACAAAGTACCATCATGAACGCTACGACGGCAAGGGATATCCGGAAGGACTGAAAGGCGAAGAGATACCGCTGTACGGCAGGATCATCGCGGTGGCTGACTGCTTTGATGCCATGACTTCGAACCGCGTATACCGCAACCACATGGATACCGATTACGTCATGACAGAGATGCAGCGCGGACGGGGCACCCAGTTTGATCCCGATGCGCTTGACGCCTTCATGCGTCTGGTGGAAAAGGGCATCATCAATCTGGATCAGCTCTATGCACAGAAACGGGCGGAGATTCAGCAGGCCGATCAGGAGCAGCAAAAAGAACTGGCCCGGCGTGTTGAAGAGGATAAGAAGATCCAGGAAGCCGAGATGAAGGGCAAAGAGAAAACAGATGGGAAAACCGCAGAGAAGAAAGAAAATGCGGATCAGATAAAAGAGGGCGCCGAAAAGAAATCAGACACAGATGAGAAAGGAGCGAAGGCATGAAAAAAGTATATATCACTACTGCGCTGACCTGCATTCTCATCCTGGCTGTATTTGTCAGCTGTCTGCGCCTTATGAACCTCACCGGCGGGAAAGATCATCTGACCATCGGTTTCATCTATGATAACGATGAAAGCACGCCCTATACCTACAATTTTTCCCTGGCAAAGGACGCATTGGAAAAAGAGTACGGGGAAAAAGTCGATATCCTGACCTGCAGCAATGTTCTCGATGATGAGATGGAAGAACCCCTGCGAGAGTTGGCCGGACAGGGCTGCGATATCATTTTTTTCAACGGATACAGTGAACTTGTCATGAAACTGGCGCCGGAATACCCGGATACCCAGTTTTGCCAGACATCCTATATGGATATGAACGGCGTGAGCGTGCCGGCCAATTATCACACCTTCAAGGGAGAAGCTTACCAGGCCAGATATGTCAGCGGGATCGCCGCAGGCATGAAGATCCGGCAGATGATCGATGACGGACTGATCGCCGAAGACCAGGCTATCATGGGATTTGTGGCAGCCTTTCCGACCTCGGAAGTGATCTCCGGCTATACGGCATTTTTGCTGGGCGCGAGAAGCGTGGTTCCGCAGACTGTCATGCGCGTGACATATACCCATACATGGAGCAGTTATGCCCTGGAAAAAAGCGCGGAGCAAAACCTGATCGGTGATGGCTGCGTGATCATTTCCCAGCATACCGATACCATCGGTCCGGCAATCGCCTGTGAAGAGGCAGATGAGAACGGCGGCAGCGTTTATTTTATCGGCTGGGGCCAGAGCATGTCAGAGGTGGCACCGGCTTCGTCCCTGGTAACTTCCCGGATCTGCTGGGAACCCTATGTGCTGTCTGCGGCCAGCGCAGTCATGGCAAACAAAACCATTGAGTCGGTGGTTTCGGGCAAGATTCACGGAAATGATATCTCTGCCGGTTTTGAAGAGGACTGGGTGGAAATGGATGATCTGAATCTGCAGGCAGCGGCCCCCGGCACCCAGAAAGCCATGGATACAGCCATTGAGAAGTTCAAAAAGGGGGACGGCAGCTTTGTATTCAAAGGCAGCTACACCGCAGCGGATCCGGAAAACCCTGCGGATACCATAGATTTAAGCGGCGGTTATATCGAAAACGAGAATACGTCATATCCGCTGTTTCGGTATATACTGATAGATATCATCACCATAGTGGATGCATGAGAATACGGAGCCGAGAACTGCTGATAAATTAGGAGGTATATTATGAAAAAAAGTACTTTAGGAAAGATCATGACCGCCGTTATAACGGCAGCGCTGTTTGCCGGCGTCCTTTCGGGCTGCGGAAAAACCCCGGAGCCGGAAGCTGAGCAACCGGTTGAGCAGACAGTTGAAGAACCGGAAACTAAGGAGCCTGAGAAAGACGAAGCAGAACCGGAAAAAGAACCGGAAAAAGAAGAGAAAAAAGAGGAGCAGCCAAAGGCAGCCACTTATTTTAAGAGGGGCGTTTATGTCTGCTATGAAGCAAAAGAGAAAAATCCTTCCATGGATCATTTTTATGTGTTTGCCAGTGACGGCATGGGAAATACGGCCGGCGCAGATGAGGAAAGCGAACCTTTCGGATGCGTGCAGATGGAGGGGAAGATCCTTTTCCATTTCGGTACATCGAGCATAGGAGAAAAGAACTTTACCGTCAGCAGTTGTGAAGATGACATCATCAAGGGATATTTTGATGATGACAAGGTAGCGCTTGTGTTTGAACCTGTTAAGGATGCGGATCCGGATACGTTTGATGCGCTTTCGTACCTCGGATTGGAACCAACTGTGGAAACAGAAACCTATGAGGATGAAAACGGCTGGAAACTGAGTTTCTACAAGGACAGTTTTGATATTGAGAAAAAAGACGGTGTCGTCACGTTTGTCTATACAGGAGAAAACTCCGATGTGAATGCCAACGGCAATTTCATGAAGGTGTATTATCAGGAACAGAAGAAACCCGACGAGGTGATCGAAGCCATGAAAAAATCCTGGGGAGACAAGGCAAAGCAGTCAGAGGATACCTTCCCCGGAACGGAAGATGTGAAGTGCCTCAGACTTTCGCTTCCCGTGGCAGATGAAAAAGACGGCAAATATATGGAAGCCATTGCCAGAGAATATCTCGACGGAACCCTTGTGTTTGAAATGACCGGCCATATTACCGGTGATGATGCGGTTGATACAGCAGTTTCGGATCATCTGGCCATGCTGATCGATTCGGTCGAATTTGTTGAGGTAGAGCAGAAAGAAACCGTGGAAGAACACACCGCGGCAACGGATTTTGAAAACTGCGATACCTTCACGGATGTGGTGGACAGGCTCGCGGATGGCAAAGGCTATGCGACGGTGAAAATGGGAGATACGGATATCCTGCTCGTTGCAAGCGGAACCTATGATAATGAGGGAGTGACGGCAGCGATCGATGCGGAACTCTTTGCTTATTCGGAAAACGGGATCGCGTATTACGGCTATGTTTCGGCCGCCGGTACCGCATATCCCCTGGCAATGAGAGATAATGTCCTTTATGTTTGCACGGGTCATTCCGTACGGAAATACACCATCGCCGCTTCGAGATTGTCTCTGGTGGAAGAAGCGGGTGAAGTCTTTGAAGGTGACTCGGGAGAGGCAACCTACTACTACACGGATGCGGATGGAAAGAGCGTATCCGATATGGATCAGGCGCAGATGAAGGGGATTTTGGAAGGACTGTTTGCAGAGTACGAAGGAGCGCAGGTGCTTGAATTTTCCACGGTTTCGAAACAATGAGATAAGAAAAAGCTTCCATTTTCAAGCAGGAGAGTGAAGAACACCAGGCAGTCCGTGTAGCGGCTGAAAAATTGATGAAGTTCAAGAAGGACACCGGAAAACTGAGTGCCGAAATGACAGACAAAGACCGCCAGAATATCTATGAAGCAGTAACGGATTATCTGGGCGCCATTACCAGTAATCACCTGATCCGGCAGGAAGAGCAGAGAAAAGCAGAAGAGAAAGCGCTCAAACAGAAACAGAAAATGGCAAAGGGAAAGTGATGAGGGGAATCATCTGTACAGTTTCCGATACTCCCGCGGCGCATATCCGGTGATATCATGGAACGCCTTATTGAAGGCTGTGGTAGACTGAAAGCCCGCCATAAATGCGCATTCCGTAACAGACAGCGTGGGATCAAGCAGAAAACCGGTGGCTTTGCGAACCCTGAGTCCTGCCAGATAGGCCGGGAAGGATTCGTGCATATAGCGGTTAAACAGTTTGGAAAAATAATAAGTGCTCAAACCGACCTTTTCGGCGACTTCGGCCTGTGTCAGATTCTCGGTCGCATTTTCCGCAATATAGCGGCAGGCGGCGTGAATATACTGCCAGCTGATATTGGCGGTATCGGTGATCCTTCCGGACTCCCTGTTTTTTGCGATACAGTGATCACCGATCTCTAACAGCATTTCATAAATACACAACCGGCTTCTGGTTCCGGCCAAAGGATCGGAAGCGGTGTGTATTTTTTTAATGGCATCAATATGATCTGCGATAAAAGCGGTCAGTTCCGGAAACTCTCTGTATCTGAGCAGATGCAGATCGTACAGAAATCCGGTCACGGAAAGTAGGTCCGGATGATTCTCGATCAGTTCTGCGGAAAACTGCATAAATGACGCGCCGGACGGCGGAACGCTGACGATCTCATGGATCTGGTGTGGCCAGATCAGCAGCACATCGCCGCTTGCGAGTGTATGGATATCATCATTGATCCGGTATTTGCATCCGTCTTTTTGGGCAACAACAAACTCCGCTGCATTGTGCCAATGGGCAGGGAATGCAGCCGGCGTATCTTCGTCGGGAACCGTAATGACCGAAAGCATATTGAAAGGTAAGATTTCTTTCCTTGTCTCACTCATATCATTATCATAGCAAAAATCGGGCAAGAAACAACAATTATTTCATTTTTTTACAGTCCGTTTCATGAACGACCCACAACCGACTATGTCGGATGGGGTTTCTGTTATGCCGCTCTGCGGCATGAACCTGCAGGATCTTTACATCCTGCAGAACAGGGCATGTCCAAAATGCACATATCCCATCGAGTTACCTTTGGGAATACTTTTCTTTAGATATTTGCTGCACCATTGATTTCTGCGTTCGTGACTGTTCCATCATAGTGTCTGTACAAACCTCTCTTGATCCTTTTCCCGGAAAAAACGTATTCCGTCTTGTCATCTTCCCTGTATTCCGGTATCTGGTCGAGTGCCAAAAAATCCGCCTTGGAAGTATAGCTCTCTTCTGTGGTCACAAAT
>JAEEKC010000263.1 GCA_016282215.1 Lachnospiraceae bacterium | reverse complement strand
CTGCCGGCCGGTTTTGAGCCGGCAGGAGTATGCTTTTTTGTTTAGAATGGTACGTCTTCTTCATGGATGGGGATCAAGTCAGACGATCTTTCGTGACCCGGTTCATCTGTCCACCCCATGTACTCCATAAGATACGATTTCTTCTCGGCATCCGTCATGCCCCTCATTTCCTTTTCCAACTCGCGATCCATACGATATATGTCAAGGAAATCATAAGGCGCATCACTGCTGATACAAAGGTATTTGGAGCCTGTGTTCTCCAGCGGGCTATGCCCTGAAACTACCCACTTGCGAAGTGCTCTTTTCTCGTAAGGAGTCATCGGAACCTCTGCTTCGTATCTTGCGAGTTCCATAGCATTACTGTAAGCTATATCAGCTTCTGTGAACTGATATCCTTCAGGATCTTTATTGAATGCTTCCCAGTCAAAGTAATAATCCGCGGGATACAGATCTTCTATGTTAAACCGTTTTCTTTTTGCCATCGTTCTTATCCTCCGTATCTAAAAATGACTTTCTGTTTTCCAGCCTGTAGCTTTTTCCGTCTATCTGGATCTTGTCACATCTGAATGAGAGCCTGTCCAAAATGGCTGTGGCCAGGGCAGCATCTCCAAGGAATTCTGTCCATTCCTCAAACCCTTTGTTGGTAGTGATTATGATGGACGATTTTTCCTGTAAGTCTGATACCAGCTGAAAAAACAGATTCCCTTCGGTCGATGAGATGGGGAGATATCCTACCTCATCAACGATCAATAGGTTTGCTGAACAGATCCTTTTCAGTTTTGCCCGTGCCCTGCGGTCGATCTCTTCTGTGCGGAGCGTTTTTATCAGGGATCTCATGGTCGTATAGCTTACCTTATAGCCATCTTCACAAGCCTGATATCCAAGCGCTATCGCAAGATGAGTCTTTCCGACTCCGGGTGGCCCTGACAGTATCAGGTTATATAGCCCGTCTATCCATGTAAGTTCACCTAACTGACGGAACTGCTTGGCACTGAGTGCCCGGCAAAACTTCAGGTCAAAGTCTTTCAGATACTTTGGATATGGGAAACCAGCCTCCTTTATACGTTTGTCTTTCGCTTTTTCCTGCTTGTAGAGGATCTCCCCGTCTGTTACGGAGATAAGGAAATCCAGGTAACTACTGTTGTTTTCTTCTGCATCATGCAGAATAGACTCAAGAGAATCTCTTGTATGTATAAGACCAAGTGTACGGCATGATGCCTTCAGCGTCTGTTGCTTATCCATTTACGGCCCTCCTTTCCATTGCATCCTCATAAATGCGCAGATCCCTCACTTTGGGAGAATCACCCCTGTATTTCTCTGGCAGCTGTGATGCCTGGAGGACCGGTTTATTCTGTTTTTCTTCCTCAAGAGAGGACATGTATGCCGTTGCGCTTGACAGTTCACCGGCGGAATAAAGTTCCTGCTCTACACAGTAGATGAGTGCTTTTTGGATCAGCTCTGCATCCCATTCTTCAAAGATCTTTTTGATGACCCCAAGCTGATCCCTGTAATAACGCCGTTTCTCACGGTGTATGCGTGATAGGAATGATGAGGTTTTTCCTTCACAATCACCGAGCAGTTCTTTGATGTTATGTTCCAGTTCCAGGATGGTCTTGCTTTTATCGCGACATGCCCGGCTCGCTTCACCTATCAGTTTACCTTTTTCAGTACAAAGCGTATGTCTTGCATACAACACGCCTGTGTCGACATCCACGATGGTGATAGAGTCGCCTTCAGGTATCACATAAACCCGTTTTCCTTTAGTATATGTCCCTTTAGGTACCCGGTATCGGTTACTCTTATAAAGAACAATGTTGTCCTTCCTGACATGATAGGTTATACTTGCATTAGTCGGCTTAGCAAAGCTGTACTCGGATACCGGGAGCAGGTACTCTTTTTCGACAGCAAAGACCTCTGCCGGTATCTTTTTTGTTGTTCCGTGTTCTTCGGCGTTACCCGTTCTTTCAAGCCAATCCAGGCAATCCTTGTTGAAACTGTCGATATCTGAAAAGATCCGGTGTTTGGCAAATCCATACTTGGCATACTTTATAACAGCTTCAATGCGTCCCTTTGATTCAGGATCTGCCCCGTGACACAGGAACATATCGAATCCAACCGCATTTAGATAATTCTGAAATCCTTCTGTAAGTATGATGTCGCCATTATTCTCGCTGACAGCAAGCACTTTGTCTTGATCATAAGCGATCTGTTTGGGTCTGCCGCCGAAATACGAGAATGCTTTTATGTGTGCC
Organism: Lachnospiraceae bacterium; assembly: GCA_016282215.1. Classification (GTDB taxonomy): domain Bacteria; phylum Bacillota; class Clostridia; order Lachnospirales; family Lachnospiraceae; genus RGIG7926. The sequence continues at coordinate 1,196 of JAEEKC010000263.1, read as the reverse complement.
TGTACAAAGTCTGCCGTCGTCCAGGGCCTTTCCTGCCAGAGGATGTATTTGTACCTTGAGTGTGACAGTACCATCCCGAATCCGTATACCTTTTTATGGCGTCCGGATGTTGTTTCCAGGCTGATCTCACCCATGTCGACCTGCGCCTGTTCTCCCATCGGAGGATCTTCAACAGCTTCGTATTGCCGCATAGATTCCGGCCGCGGTATCCCGTGTTCTTTCCGAATGGTGTTAACATAGTTGCGGAAGGAGCGCTTCTTGAACGGAAGATTCTTTAGTCCTGCGCGTTCCTTGATCCAGTCGTAGATCTGTGCTGAAGACATATCCGGATACTTTTGCAGGCAACTGACTACATAGTCCTTGTATACATCAGCTCTACGTGTTCTTCGTTGTGCCCGGTTAAGGCATTTGGCGAATTCATCCGGTGGCATATCCCAGTATTTTAATACCGTTTTGTAGTCGATACCCAACCGTTGGGAAACCTGGGATTTGTTTAGATGATTTCGCTTTAGTTCTTGAATTTTTCCATAGATCATCCAGTCTTTCACCTTTCTTTTCACCTCCGGATATCAAGTATATCCGAAGGGCGACCTATGGAAAATAAAATGCCGTTATTATGGAATTTTATTTGCCCCTAATTATGGAAAATAGTTTACCACTTACAGCTTTTTTATATCTAGGGGTTCAGGCTCATAACCATATTGGCCAAAGTCAGGAAACTTTCCGCTTTGACTATGGCAATACCCTGTCCTTCATCACCCAAAACAACCAACCGGTCCCCGGGGGAAATATCAAAGAGTTTCCTGGCTTTTGCAGGAATGACGATCTGCCCCTTGTCTCCTACCGTAACCAGTCCAAACAGATGCTTCCCTTTTGGCGGAGCAGCCAATCCCAGATTCTCATCCGGTTCATAGTTTGCCAGATCATCCAATGACACCCCAAAAATATCAGCAAGCTGTTTGCATTTATCAAGATCGGGAACACTGTCGCCGGCTTCCCATTTTGCAACAGATTGCCTTGTAACCCCAAGTTTTTCTGCAATATCTTCCTGAGTCATTTGTAATAGTTTCCTCATCTGGACCAGATTATCCTTGAACATTTATTTCTCCTTTTGCTTCTTAATTCCCAATACTGCCCATCTGAAAAACGGAATTCTTGAAATAATGGCATACAGACCGTAGCCAAATAAAAATCCT
>JAEEKC010000262.1 GCA_016282215.1 Lachnospiraceae bacterium | reverse complement strand
TCGAATAGGTGATATGTCCCATTTTGAACACTTCGGACACGCCGGGCACATTGATGATCCTGCCGGCCAAAAGACCGCCTGTACAGGATTCCACGGTGGAAACCGTCAGGTTATTTGTGATCAGCAGCTCAACCAGTGACTGCTCCAGCGTCACATCCGGCTCTGTGGAATAGATATGCTCGTTAAAGCGCATCTTCAGTTCCTTAATTACCGGTTTTAACAGTTTCTTTGCCTTCTTTTCGTCCTCCGCCCTGGCCGTTACCACCAGATGGATCTCGCCCGTCTTGGCATAAGCTGCGATCATGGGATTTTGCTCTTCATCCATCAGGTCATCGATGGCCTGTGCCACCTCACCCTCGGTCACGCCGACGATCTTGACTGTCTGCGATTCCATGGCTGCGATCTGCCTGCTTGCCAGATACGGCATAACCCCGTCCCTGAACATGGGGATCAGTTCTTCCGGCCTTCCCGGCAGCAGGATCATGGTCGTCTTGTCTTCTTCCAGGATGACGCCGGGCGCTGTACCGATCGAATTCTGCAAAACAATGGCATCCTTTGGCACCTTTGCCTGCTTCCAGGCATTATCCGAAGGCTTTTTCCCGATCTTTTTGTAATACTCTTTGATCCTCTCTTCGGTTGCAGCGTCAGTTGCCAGCTTCCGCCCCAGCAGATCCGCGCAGGCTTCTTTGGTGATATCATCCTTGGTCAGCCCCATGCCGCCGGCCAGGATCACGATATCAGCCCGTCCCATAGCAAGCTTTACCAGATCTTTGAGTCTGTCCGCATTGTCGCCAACCGTAGTCTGATACTGACAGCTCAGCCCCAGCGCAGTGCATTGCTCAGCTAAAAAAGCCGCATTGGTATTGACGACCTTGCCCATCAACAATTCATTTCCGACAGAAATCAGTTCCGCGATCATATCTATTCTCCTGTAATTCTTCTCCACCACCAGTGCTTTTTTGCAATCATTTTCAGTATACCATTTCTGCGCCTTATTGTAAAACCAAACCCTCAAAAAGTTCCCTTTTTCTTGTCAGCATTTCATCCTGTCTTTCCACATATTCCAAAAGCTCTCTGACATTCTCGCTGCGGGTGATCACCGTCCCCCCTTCGGGCAGGTGTTTTACATGCTTTGAGATGGCGCCCGGACCGATGGCAACCACATCCTGCACTTCTTCCATAACCAGAATGTTGTAGATCCCAAACTTCCCGTCCTTTGCAAATCCAACATTTTCCAGATTGCCCGTCATGTTCTTCTGCCGGTACAGATAATAAGGCAAAAGTCCCTGCCGCTCAGCACTCTCATAAGCCTTTTCCATCGCCGTATTCGTATCCCAGGACAGATTGACACCCTGTTCGATCATCCTGCGGTGCAGATCCGATCCCCGTTTGATGGCCAGGGAATGCACGGTCATGGAATCCGGTGCGAGGCCTTCCACCTTTTGCAAAGTCTCTTCCACCATCTTCGTATTCTCTCCGGGAAGCCCCAAGATCAGATCCATATTGATGTGGGAAAAGCCCGCCTGCCTTGCCAGGAAAAAAGCCTCCTCCACCTGGGCCGGACTTGCCTTCCTGCCGATCAGCTCCAGGGTTTTCTCATGCATGGTCTGCGGGTTGACGGAGATCCTGCCTGCGCCCCCCTCTTTGATGGCGATCAGTTTTTCTCTTGTGATGCTGTCTGCCCTGCCGGCTTCCACGGTATATTCCCTGATGTCCGACAGATCAAAACTCTCCGCTACCTTATCCATCAGGCGCCGCAGGTCATCAGCCTCCAGCGCTGTCGGCGTTCCGCCTCCAAAATACACGCTGCACGGCTTCCTGCCGGTCATCATCTTCCCGGCCTCTTCGATCTCGCGCAGCATTGTATCCAGTGTCGGTTTTACCAGTTGCCGGCATGAGGCTATGCTGTTGGAAGTAAAGGAACAATACAGGCATCTGGTGGGGCAAAAGGGCACTCCCACATAAAGGCTGAAACCCTGCTGCAGATCCAGGCCTTCCATCAGCGCATATTCCCGCAGGGCAATATCCGCTGCGATCCCCGCTTTTTTCTCGCTGACATCGTATCTGCGCCGGTATCTGTCTATGATGTCCGCCCGCAGCCTTACCTTCTTGTTTTCCGAGGACTCTGCTCCGCTTCCCACCAACTCACCAAGCCATTTACCGGCCAGCTTTGTCGGTCTTACTCCCATAAGGCTTCCCCAGGGAAGATGCCTGCCCGTCATTTCACAAAGGCACTCATATACAAAGTGCTTCAATCGTTTTTCTTTTTGTTTTTCATCGGTCGGATTTTCGTCTGTCAGCAGCATTTCGCCGGTTTCTGTCTCATCAGCTGTTTTGTCAGCTCCCGTTTTATTCGCGGCATTATTCGCAACGTTATCCTCAGTTTGTCTGCCGGCCGGCCCCGGTTCTTCCCGCTTGTAGATAACGGCCCCATCCAGATCTTCTGCGGCAAGATGCAGCGCTCCGTCCGCGCGCGCATCATAGCGGAGCGTAAGAGATGCTTCTTTTTCTCCCGTTTTCTTTTCTTTCGCTTCCCTTTTCGTCGTTTCCTTATCTTGCGGTTCATTTGCCTGCGGATCCGCACTGCTGTGTACTTTCACGGCAGCGCCCGGATAAAATGATCGGATCAAAGCGTGAAAATAGGCCGCATGTTTCTGCGGCCCGTCATAGATCATCTCTATTCTTTCAATTTTCATTCCCGTATTATCTGCTGCCATACTTACATTCCCATAGCATTTATCTTACCAATTCAAAGTATTTACTCTTCATCCTCACGCTTTGCAGCCGCCATATCCTCATAGAATGTCACTGCGCTGCCTCTTTTCTTCTTGCTTTCATAAACGCAGCTGTCAGCCTCTCTGTAGAGCTGCTCAAATTTTGCGCTGCCTTCGGAAAACATCACGGCACCTACGCTGACTGACACGCCGATATCCTGAAGCTCCGGGATCAGCAGCGTATCTACAAGATTGAAAAACCGCTCAATGAGTTTATCGGCATCTTCACGACGGCGTACGCCAACGGCCAGGGCTGAGAACTCGTCACCGCCGAGGCGGAATACGATATCGCTCTTTCGGAACGCCTTTTTCAGACAACCGGCCACACCGATCAGCACCTTGTCACCAACGGCATGTCCGTAGGTATCGTTGATCTGTTTGAAATCATCCATATCCAGAATGCAGAACATGCCGGGCTGCCCGCTGTTCACCGCTTCCGTAGCCAGTTTTTCTCCATGACCGCGATTTAAGACGCTGGTCATGATATCCGTCTCGGAAAGGACTTTCAGCGCTTCTCTTTCCCTTGCACTTTCCACGATGGCATCAATATTCTTAAAGCCTGCGATCACCCGGTCATTTCCGTTTGCCCCTGCCAGCCTGATATAGGAGAACTGATAAAAATGCACCTCTCCGTTATCGATGACACGGTAGCTGCAGACATACTCACGCTGATGCCTGGTCTCAATATCCACCCGTTCAAAGGACATCATTTCCCGCAGCATATCCTGATCCTCAGGAAAAACTCTGTCCTTGATATACTTCAGACAGAACGGATCATATGGATAATCCTGCTTGGTCTTGTCGCCGAAATTCTCCGTTACATAACCGTCCAGTTTGACGATGGAAACCTTGCGCTCATTCATATCCACCATGAAGATATTCAGGAAATCATGGCTGAGTGCTTCCACGATCTCAAACTGCTCCCGCAGTCTGTCATGCTGAAGTTTTTCCTCCGTAATATCACTGGACAGACCGATGATCGCATACGGACTGCCATCCGGACGTCTGGTAATGATACCCACGCTGTGAAACCAGCGCATTTCACCGTCCTTTTTGAAACACCTGTATACCATATCATATTTATTTCCGCCGTTTTTATCCGAAACAGCTTTTCTCCAGGTGTCCATCATTCCTTCCCTGTCCTCATCATGGATCTGTTTCAGCAGGGAATCCATGGAATTCGGAAAATCCTCTTCATTTTCAAAGCCCATCTTCTGACGGTAACTATCCGACCAGATACAGGTTGCTATGTGCCCATCCTCATTAAGCTCCATTCGCCAGGGTTTTAATTCCAGCGCATCATAAGCCGCCACCATGGACTCTCTGTCCAGGATGTAATCTGATTTTTTCACGCTGTTCATTTCCACATTAGCACTCATCATTATCTCCAATCTTTTCAAAACCCGTAAATGTACGGATTATACTTTTTCTCATGTCCGATGGTGGTCGAGTCGCCATGTCCCGGAAAGACCTTCGTATCATCCGGCAGTGCAAATAAAATGTCCCGGATGGAGCGAAACAGTTCGCCGCCGCTTCCCGTAGGAAAATCATCCCTGCCCACAGATTCCAGAAACAGGGTGTCGCCGCTGACCAGGATCCCGGCCTCTTCAAAGTAATAACAGCAGCTTCCGGCCGTATGTCCCGGGGTGGAAATCACCTTCGCTACAAGGTCTGCAATTTCCAATTTGTCTCCATCCTGCAGATAGTGGTCGACCTTAGCCGTTACCACCCTTCCGAATCTTGCGGATACATTCATTTCCGGATCATCGCAAAGCGGTTTTTCCTTATCCAGCGCATAGACCGGTGCGCCGGTTTTTTCCGCAAGTTCTGCAAGTCCCCAGATATGATCAAAATGGGCGTGTGTCAGGCAGATTGCCTTGACCACGAACCCTCTTTCCGTCAGTTTATCATAGATCCTGCCGCCGTTATCCGCCGGGTCAAAAAAGATAACTTCTTTGGAATCCTCACGGTAGACAAAGTAGCAGTTTGTCGCCAGCGGGCTCTCTATGATACGTCCGATCTTGATCGTGTTTTGTGTAGACATTCGCTCTCCTTCAGGCCCCTCATCAGTCGGCTTCGCCGACAGCTTCCCCCCAGGGGGAAGCCTTTTTCTTCGTTATACTCGACTTATCAATCTATTGGACGTTGCAACCGTTCTGTTAACTCGTTTGAGATTGCTCTGCACCGTCAGCCCGTCTTCCGGGAAATATCCATTACGCTTTCCACGGCGCGCAGCTTATCCATGATATTGGTCAGCTCGTCCTTGGAATGGATCTCAAAAGCGATCTCCATGGTAGCCACGCCCTGCTTGCTGATACGGGTGTTCAGGCTCCTGATATCGATCTCCTTTTCCGTCAGGATCTTGGAGATGTCCGCTAACAGGCCGCTGCGGTTATTTGCATGAAGCTCGATCTCTACAAGATAGCTTCCTGCTGTGCCCTCTAAGGACTCTTCCTGCCATTCCGCGTCGATGAGGCGGCTTCTTTCAAGTTCGGGAAGTGACAGGATGTTCATGCAGTCCGTCCGATGGATGGAAATGCCCCTGCCCCTTGTCACAAAGCCGATGATCTCATCACCCGGCACCGGGGAACAGCATTTGGAAAAACGCACCGACACGTCAGTGATGCCCTTTACCACGATGCCGCTGGTGTTGCGGCCGTAGGCGCGTATACGCCTTGCTGCCTGGAGATTGTTTTCCTCAACGATCTTCAGGATATCCGCTTCGGTCACTTCCTTCGGATGATCGGCCTCATAAAGCTCCTGCATCTTGTTGATGACCTGACCTTCTTTCAGGCCGCCGTGCCCGAGTGCCGCCAGGACGGATTCCCAGTCTTTGAAACCGTATTTTTTCATCACGGCTTCCATATATTCGGGACGCATGATGTCCACCTGCGACAGTCCTCTGGATTTCAGATAATCCAAAAGCATTTCGCGTCCGCGTATGATGTTTTCGTCTTTTCTTTCGGTGCGGAACCACTGATTGATCTTGTTTCTGGCCTGGGTGGATTTGACCACGGAAAGCCAGTCTAAAGACGGTCCCTTGGAATTCTGGCTGGTGATGATCTCGATCCGGTCTCCGTTTTTAATCTCATAATCGATGGTGACCAGCTTGCCATTGACTCTGGCGCCGATCATCTTGTTGCCCACTGCCGAATGGATGGCATAGGCAAAATCGATTGGCGTGGAGCCTGCCGGGAGATTTTTCACATCACCCGTCGGGGTAAAACAGTATACGCTGTCGGAAAACAGTTCCAGATCGCTCTTTAAAAGTTTCAGATACTGCTTATTATCCGACGTATCCTGCTGCCACTCCAGAATCTGTTTCAACCAGGACAGTTTCTCCTCTTCGGAAGAATCGGAGGCCACTTTTTCGCCATTGGAAATACGTTTATACTTCCAATGGGCAGCGATACCGTATTCCGCCGTTTTATGCATTTCATAGGTACGGATCTGGATCTCGAAAGGCTGTCCCGAAGAACCGATCAGCGTCGTATGCAAAGACTGGTACATGTTCGCTTTGGGCATGGCGATATAATCTTTGAAACGTCCCGGGATCGGTTTATAGATCTCATGGATCACGCCGAGGGCCGCATAACAGTCCTTAACTGAATCCACGATAATACGGATCGCGAACAGATCATAGATCTGGTCTATGGTCTTGTTCTGATTTTTCATTTTCTTATAAATACTGTAAAAGTGTTTTACCCTGCCGTCGATCTTGGCTTTGATGCCGGCATCCCTGATATGCTGGCTCACTTCTTCGACAATGGCAGCCACATATTTTTCTCTCTCGGATTTGCGGACAGCGATCTTTTCCGCCAGATCATAGTAAACATCCGGTTCAAGGTATTTCAGGGACAGGTCATCCAGCTCCACCTTCAGACGCATGATACCGAGGCGCTGTGCGATGGGTGCATAGATATCCATGGTCTCCCTTGCCTTTTCCTGCTGTTTTTCCGGAGACATATGTTTCAGGGTACGCATATTGTGAAGCCGGTCCACCAGCTTGATGATGATAACACGGATATCCTTGGCCATGGCCAGGAACATCTTACGCAGGTTTTCCGCCTGCAGCTCTACCTTATCGCCTTCATACTGGAGCTGACCGAGCTTTGTCACGCCATCAACCAGGAGCGCCACGTCATCACCGAACTGTTCCCGCAGCTCTTCTACCGTAAAGATCGTGTCTTCCACCACATCATGCAAAAGTCCGGCTACGATGGTCTCCTGGTCCATCTCCAGCTCCGCCAGCAATATGCCAACGCAGAGCGGATGGATGATATAAGGTTCGCCGGATTTACGGTTCTGTCCTTTATGCGCATCAAAAGCGACCCGATAGGCTTTCTCGATCAGGCTGATGTCATCACTGGGGTGATATTTCTTCACACGCGCGATCAAATCCTGATACAGTTCCTCGGGCTGTCTGTACTCGACAGTATTCTCAATATGGCCGTCATCTAAGACGAGCGGCGTTTTCGGTTCGTCTTCCTGCATATTATCAATACTCATACAAAGTATATTATATGCAATATCGCCTCTTTCGTCAATGAAAGAGTTGTCCTCTGTCTTTTACTATTTCAGCTC
>JAEEKC010000261.1 GCA_016282215.1 Lachnospiraceae bacterium | reverse complement strand
TCGTTATATTCTGCGCAACCCCACGAATGCCGGGATATGCAAGGCGGACAAATACCGGTGGAGTAGTTTTTCATTGTACTATTCAAGCGATTCCTTTATTGAACAAAACTTGATCAAAGAGTTATTCCGGGACGAGTCGGCTTTTCGGGCGTATGTTTCGACACCCACGGATGATATCTGTATGGAATATGAGTTTAAGAGAGATGATGAATGGGCAAAAAAGAAACTGCAGGCGGTTCTTGGCCATGATTCCGGAATGGCTTTACAGAAAATGGATGTCAAGTCTCGGGATGATTCTTTGCGAAAACTGAAAACTGCGGGGATGTCAGTGCGCCAGATTGCTAGGCTGACCGGCATTAACAGAGGTGTTGTTCAGAAAGCAACAAAGGGTGTCAAAAAGAACCGTCCCCAGTGACAACCCAGTGACAACTTTGGACAGATCTGTCCGAAATGGCCTTTTTTGATTGTGGTAGAGTTAAGATAGTTTCAGAAAAAAAGCCGAGGAGGGACAGATTATGGAGCTTTATGATCTTTTCTACATGAACGGTTCGGTGGCAATGGTATTGCTTTCTGTCGCCTGTATCGTATTTATTATTGACAGGATCGTTCATGGTGTCCTGATGTTATTCAGGGACTTTTTACAGGAACTGAAGAGTTTAAGGGATGAGTAAACCGCAGGTTTCATGACATCGGACAGAATCCGGTCTATAATTGTAAGGAACAGTGGAGGGTGTCAATAGGGACGGTTCGGTGTCAACAGGGACGGTTCGGTGTCAGATGGGGACGGTTCTCTGTGACAACCTGTATTGCAAGGTTGTCAGAGAGAACCGTCCCCAATGACACCAACCCAATGACACCAGATAAGGAGGCAAGATGACTTTATATGAATTGATCAAATGTGTGTCGGATATCATCACACCGGAGACAAACGATTTTTATCATTATGTTTTGTATACTTCTGATGATGACGGCGGTTTTTTAAGGACGCGGTATTGCTGGTGGGAAAAACCGGTAAGGGACAGGCAGCTTTCCAGGCAATATACAAGGGTGCTTGTAGCCTGCGCAAGAGAAATAAACGAGAAGGATCTTGTAGATAGGGAAGGCACAAAACTGAAACTGCAGTTCCATTATAATTTTGCGGACGCGGAGTTCGATGATGCGGCCTGGGATTTGCAGATGGGCTATGGTTATCTATATCTTTTTGATCTGACAAAGAAGGATTATGTTATGGAACGAAGGGAGTGTATCTATTAGAGGAACGTCAAAAAAAGAAATAGAATGGTGGGAGGAAAGAGCATTGAAAAGAGAACAGTTAAAAGAAAAAGCACAAAAACATACGGAAGTTATGGATAGGTCATATTCCGAGGAAATTCAAAGGAGTATAGAAGGGACCCGTTTATACGGAACAGATTTTATGAGAAAAGAGCCGGCTGGAAGCGGAGCCGAATTTTTTCTTGAACAATCGTATACGCAAGAAAGTGTTATGAGAAATGCCGGAAAAGAAAAGACGGCTGTGTTGAATTTTGCCAGTTACAGGCATGCGGGGGGAGGATTTCTGAAAGGAGCGATGGCGCAGGAAGAAGCAATCTGCCATGCCTCATTTCTTTATAATGTGCTTCAGGAGTTTCAGGGTTACTATGAATGGAATGAAGCCAACTATAACAGGGGATTATACAAAAATAGGGCGCTGTATTCTCAGAATGTCTTTTTTTTCAATGGTGATGACAGAACGCATGTGATGGCAGACGTTATAACCTGTGCTGCGCCTAACCGTTCTATGCTGCTGAAAGACGGAAGGTTCAGTGAGAAAGATAACGAGGCGGCGCTGAAGGACAGAATCCGGTTTATAAGGGATATTTGTGACAGTGAAAACGTGGATGTATTGATTGCGGGAGCGTTTGGATGTGGAGTTTTTGCCCAAAAGCCGGAAATGGTGGCTGCCTTTTTTAAGGAATATTTCAGTGATACAAAAGTAAAAAAAGTCATATTTGCAGTTCCGCCTGATCGTAATTATCCGGCGTTTGAAAAAATGTTTGGCTAAGGGTATCAATAGGGACGGTTCGGTGTCAAAAAGAACCGTCCCCATTGACACCCATAAACACCGCAAACCGGTTTTTGGACAGAAGTGTCCGAAAGCCGGTTTTTTACTTTGCTAAGATAGATATACAAGGAACCGGAAAACACGAATCAGTTAACAGCGAAAAGTCGATATGGAAAACTGGAACTGAAAAAAAGTCAAGAAGGGAGAAAAGTATGGATTACATTTTTGGTTTGGAAGAGAATGCAACAAAGGATGAGGCTGTGAAGGAGGACATCTTTCAGGATATGACGCTTGAGCCGTTTTGCTGCGAGTATCCGGAAACAGACCGGCTCTATGATCATCTTTTCAGTCATATCGAAGGCGGTCTTTATGAAGCAAGCCCTTCGTTTTGGCTCAGCAAAAGTGAAGCAGAAGCCCTTTTGATGGAATATCCGGAGGTATGTCTGATCGTGGATGAAGACGCAGATGGTTTTCAGGTGTATTACGCATGCGCGCCACGTTACGGGCAGTTCTATCTGGGGGAAATCCTGACACCATATGAAGACGATCCTTTCGTAGACTGTGAATACGAACAGCATGCATTCATGAAAGAAATTGCGCCGCTGCTGGCAGAGCATATTGACAGGTTCTGGGACTATTCGCTCATTCGAAACGCTCAGTTCGTTTTCAGAGACAGGCAATATGTTTATGAGGATAATTTTGAGTTTATGCCAAGGCCGAAGCGGAGAGCATTTCAGTGGATCAGACCCGCGGAGGATGATGACAGAAGAATTGCCCTTGGTAACCTGATCTGTGAAAAAATCGAGGAGGGCATTTACTTTGTGCATGATCCGAGAAGAAGAGAATTCCCCGGTGTTTCGTATCCGGTTGTGCTCCCGAGGCTGTCGACTGTGGAATTTGAGCAGCTGCCGGCATGTGATGGGATCGGAGTTTTATGCTGTAGGAAGAATGATGCGGAATTTGTGGAGGATCATGAGGTGGAATGTGTGGAATATGTGAAGTATATCGCTTTCGGAAAAGAGCATTTGCCCAGGCTGAAAGAAATGGCCGTCGCAGAGAAGGGAAGCTATGGGGAACTGCCTGTTATTCCTAAAGATGCAAAGGAGCTTATTCCGGGAGAGGGATACTTTCATTCGAAAATGAGATATAAGCTTGTAACGGATAAGTACGAAACAGAACCTATGGTGGAAATTGCATATATGCAGGGCGATGAACTGGTTTTGTGGAATGGAGGTCTTGGCAGTCTTTATGAAAAGCGTATTCCGTTCGGGCTCTTAGAGTCTTTGGTGGTTACAACGCAGCAGCATCTGCGTTGCGGAGAGGTGATCGGTGTCAGTCATGAATTGTTGAACAGGGATGAACAGCTCAAAATGATCCTTACGCCGGAGGCATATGAATTATACCGGAGATATAAGTTTCATGATTTCTGTCTGAAATAAAAAAATATGAAAAAACAACCAATGGTTCATGACAAATGAAGTTTTATGTATTATGTTATTAGTAACAACCGGCAGCTAGTCTGATTTACTTCTTCGGGGATCTGGTGGTGTAGGTTCGAGTCCCGCCGGCTGCTTGCAGCCGTAGTTTAATTGGCAGAACACCAGATGATTTAATCTGACGATACCGCCGGTTTATCCACAGCTATTGCCGCTTACTTCGCAGACATGTGAGAGGGCTGAAAAGCCCTGATTGCGGCAAGATATTTGGTGGCACTGATAGCTAGCCGGATTTACTTCAGTGAATTTTGGGATTGTATAATCCGGCAATATCATCAGTGCGGCAGTGTAAAGTCCCGTATGAAAATACGGGACCGAAAACTGTCGGTTATTTAGAAAGGAATTATCATGAAAGATCTTTATAAAAACTATCTGTTTGACAAACACATATTGGTTGCGGAAAGTGGCCTGAAAACCGCATCGGAAATTACGACAGCAGAAACAGCGTCATCCGAAGAGAGCGCGTTTGAGGCGCTCTTTGCCATTGGCAGTCTGTTCAACATCCGGATCATCAAGGGGCAGAAGCTTGCACAGAGCAGTATGATCCCTTTTATTTCCGGGCGTCTTGGGGAAGATGTGCCCGAGCCTTTTTACAAAGGTTTTCCGGCTACGGTCAGGGAGCTGACCAAAGAACAACTCTTGTTTGACCAGCTGATGCATTATGTCAGAACATACGGGCTCGGTGATTTTTCACAGCCCGGTCATTCCCTGTTCGAGGAGCAGTTTGAAAGAGCTGCTTTTGCTGAGAGTGCGAGTAAACCGTTAGAGTTCAGCATTATCACGCAGGAAGAAGCAGTTGCCATGATCGGGGAGATCGTATCGAATCTTCTGGCGGGAACCAGGCCGCTTTCCGACTTTCAGTATCTTTTAGTGAAGTCATTCTTGACTGATCATGACTTCATGCCTGAATGCATTGCGTCCAAAAACACCTGCATCCGGCTTCTGATCGATACCAGAAACTTAAGTCTGGCGGATTTTCTGAGCCTGTCCGATGTGATAAAAGCGGTTGATGAACTGAACTACCGCGAATATAAAAATATCAACATCCGCAAACTCAACTTGAAAAATCAGGACAGGAAGTTCGTGCAAAAACTGATCGACCGCCTCATCGCATCCGGCAGATGTGATGTGCGAAATTGCTATGAGAAAAAACAGCTCTGGTGCGGTCTTTTGCATCATATCCACTATACATCCAAAACACCCGAAGGAAAGACTTTTGCCGATGCCATGCGCAGCGATGGCAACGAGTCTGTTTATGCGCAGTTTGAAAAAGCCATGGCGCAGAAAAATATCCGCGCTGCAGTAGAGGCGCTTGAGAAAGGGAAGGGCTCCGCAGCGATCCTTCGTAACTTAAACTATATTATCAGCCGCTGCGAAACAGTGGAGGATATGGCTTTCGTTGCAGACTGTATCGATACGAAAAACGTGATCGTTCTTTTGCAGCTTCTGATACGCTATGCACAGCACAGGTCCGAGGCTGCGCCGAGAACCTTTGCCTTCAGTAAGTACAACAGGCTCGTTACCCATAGGGAGACCGAGGAAGAACAGCAGAAGAGAAGGTCTGTCATTTCCGAAGGACAGGCAAAAATGTTGTCTGAAAAACTGCGCGCGAACCTGAAAAACCTGCTTTCCGGCAGGCTCGGTAAGGTGTATATAGATCCTGATATGGTAAACTATGCTCTTCCAATCCAGGAAAACACTGCGCAGGGAGGCTTCGGTGTTCTGACAAGGGGCAGCAGACTTCGTATGCCTGAGGCCAAAAAGCTCAGGGCGTTCACCTATTGGGAAAAAACCAATGATATTGACCTGTCTGTGTTCGGTATCGATAAGAACGGGAAAAGGACTGAGTTTTCCTGGCGTACCATGGCAGGGAAACAGTCTGCAGCCATTACATATTCCGGTGATGAGACCAGCGGCTATAACGGCGGCTCGGAGTATTTTGATATCGATCTGGACGCATTTAAAGAGCAGTACCCGGATATCAGGTACATGATCTTCTGTGACAATGTTTTTTCCTTGGATCCCTTCTGTGAGTGCTTCTGCAAGGCCGGTTATATGATCAGGGACGTGGAAGATTCCGGTCAGGTTTATGAGCCAAAAACCGTGAAGTCCTCTTTTTTGGTGAACTGCGACAGCACCTTTGCCTTCCTGTTCGGCCTGGATCTGCAGACCAATGATTTCATCTGGCTGAACATGGCGCGCAGTATATTTGCCCGCGTGGCAGGGGAAACGGATCTGAATTTCGTGACAGAGTATTTCCATGTCACGGATGTGATCAATGTTGCCTCATTCTTTGAGTTGATGGCAAAAGAGCGCGTCACAGATCCCGCCGCGGCTGAAGTGATCGTGACCGATAAGGATATAGACTGTCCTGAAGGTGCGCAGCTGATCCGGGAATATGATATCGAGAAAATGATAGCGCTGATGAACGCGTGAACGTGTCGCATGTGTCGGTATCAGGTGGGGACGGTTCGGTGTCAGGTGGGGACGGTTCGGTGTCAGATGGGGACGGTTCTCTGTGACAACCTGTATTGCAAGGTTGTCAGAGAGAACCGTCCCCAATGACACCAAAAGAACCGTCCCCAATGACACCCAACCAATGACATTCTTAAACACCGTAAGCCGGCTTTTGGACAGAAGTGTCCGAAAGCCGGTTTTTTGTTTTGCTAAGATTGATTTACAAGGAGGTAAATCTGTATCGTACAAGAATCCGATCCCGGCGCAAAATTGCGACAGGCCTTTTGATATGATCAGGGAGTCGGAAAACTATTGATAAATGGTAGTGCAAAGTCCGGTTTGAAAATCCCGGAGCCAATAAACTACTAATGAATGGTAGTGTAAAGCCCGGTATGAAAAGTCAGAACCAATAAACTACTAATAAATTCAGGAGGAAACAGACATGGCAAAAAAGAAAACGTTTCACATCACCAGACCCGATCTTAAGGTCCGTTATCTGGGCAGCGGCCATAAGCAGAAGGTATCCTATCTGCAGCTCCCCGCTGATTTCGGGGAACAGATGCTGACGGATGATATCGAGACAGGCGCGGTCATTTACGGAGCGTTTCCGGAAACGCTGAAACTCTCGGAAACCAGATATAATGTCGTCACGGCGCCGACGGAAGAAGACGGCCTGCGCGCAGTTGCCTATCTGGCCGGGATCTATGCCGAAGAGGAAGGATTTGATAATGATGATCTGAATGATACCTATGAGGATGCGCAGTACAGAAAAAAGATCAATTTTGAAAAAGATGATGTCGAATTTGAACTTGAGGACATCGATGATGAAGATGAGGAATACTATGAGAGTTTCGACCGGATTCCGGTCATCGGGATCCATGAGGTTATGGCGCAGGAGGATATGAGGTTTGCAGGGGCGGGCTTTGGCGTGTTCAATATGGAGATGCAGAGCAGCGGCAATAAGACAAAGCCTTACTGGCTGGAATGCACGGATCATTCGGTCTGTATCGTAAAAAACGCAAGCACGGAGATTGTTTTCGGCGGATGTTCCGAACTGCTTGATAAGTCGGAGATCCGTGCCCTGAAACGCTTTGCCTCAAATGAAAAAGTCTATCTGCTTGTGGTGAGTGATGACATCAAGGAGGATGATTATTCCATTACGACTGCTGTGCTGGACTATACAGCAAACCTTTTCAGAGTTGATCAGAGTGCGAAGGCGAGAACTGCGTATTATGAAAAAATGCTTGCCTGTATTACAAAGAAGAACGGGTTTGCTTTTTCAAAGGGGGTGGACGTTTCGCTTCTGACGGACAGGCTCAGCAAGATTGATGAGCAGTTTCCCTGCGAGCGCTTTCACAAGATCATGGAATACCTTGCGCACATTGATGCGCCGCACACCTTACGAAATGTGGATTTTGACAAACTCGGACTTTCGAATCTGATCTCCAAGGTAAGAGAAGAGAATACCGCCGGCGAATTAAGCCGGGAACTGGTAGGTATGGATGATGTGAAAAAACAGGTGACGGGCATTATGAACATGCTGCGGTATGTAAAACTCCGGACAAAGCGTGAGATCAAACATGCTGAATATCATAATGTGCATCTGTTTATCGGGGCGCCGGGAACGGCGAAGACTTCGGTGGCGAAGATGATGTGTGACGCCATGCAGAAGGAAGGCCTCATCCCCGGCAACAGGTTCATTTCGCTGACCGGCGCATCTTTAAAGGGCAGTTTTGTCGGGCAGACTGCACCCCGTGTGCACGCGCTTTTTGAATCCTATGATGCGATCTTCATTGATGAAGCCTATTCCCTGACCTGCGGGTCTGACACGGAAGGAGGCGGCATTGATTCCTATTCGCAGGAGGCGCTTGCGCAGCTTGCTGTGGAACTTGAGCAGCATGCGACAGACAAGCTGGTAATCTTTGCAGGATACGGTGGCAGGAATGTCAGCAAAAAGAATAACCTGATGCATAAGTTTCTGACGGCCAATCCGGGCATTGCAAGCAGGATCAATTCGACGATCTATTTTGATTCCTACACTCCGGCTGATATGGTGCAGATCGTACACCATCTGGCTAAAAATGCTTCCCTGACAATGCCGGAGGATCAGGATGAACAGATCGCAAGGTATTTTGCCGCAAGGCAGAAGGAAGAGGATTTCGGCAACGGCCGCGAGGCCAGGGTGTTTGTGGAAAACTGCGAGCGCTACGTGGCACAGCGTGTTGCCGGCACGAAGCCCGAGAAGGTCACCAATAAAATGCTCAGTACCATTACCGCTGCTGATGTAACCCAGACTATTAAGGACCTGAAGGAAAAGAGACTGGTGGAGATGGGAGAATTCACAAGAGCGCTGGGATTTAAGTGATGTAAGAGAGACGGACGGTTCGGTGTCAAGTGGGGACGGTTCGGTGTCAGATGGGGACGGTTCTCTGTGACAACCTGTATTGCAAGGTTGTCAGAGAGAACCGTCCCCAATGACACCAAAAGAACCGTCCCCAATGACACCAAAAGAACCGTCCCCAATGACACCAAAAGAACCGTCCCCAATGACACCAAAAGAACCGTCCCCATTGACACCCATTGACACCCGAAGTTATTCGTTTACAATGGTATTATCTATAGTTCAAACCATAAAGCGGGGGAAGCGTATGAGCGAAGGCACCGGGCAGCAGTCAGCAAATACAAAAAAGCAGTCGGCATATGCCAAGTTTGACCATCTGGCCATGGTCTATATTCTGCGTGGGATCACGTCGGAGGAAAAGGCGTTATCAGCGGAAAAGCTGGCAAATATGCTTAAGGTTTATCTGGGAGAGGAGTATTCATCCAAAACCACAGGCAGGAAACTGAAGGAGATCCTGGATATTCAGGACTGGAGAAGTGAAACTGACCCGGCCGCAAAGGAAGAGAAAAGGCGGCTGGCAAAGGTGTTGTTTTCTCTTTACAGCGGCAAGATCCGCGCGGCAGGCGGCGAACATAAAAGGTTTTATTTTGAGCCCTGCCTGGATGACGCTTCCATGAAGATGCTCAACGGTACCGTGGTTACCAACAGTTTTCTGTCACAGGAGGAAAAGCGTTATCTTCTTTCAAAAATGCGCTATCTGAATATGCTGGGCGAGTATGGCGAGAGGGCAGCGGATAAGGGAAATCCGGATGAAGATAAACCGGATCCCTATGATGAAGAGGTACTGGCCTTTCCCGGCGAAGAAAACCTGTTTTTGCACAACACGGTTCTGCTCGAACAGTGTATCACGGCAGGCTGGCAGGTTGAGATGACCTACGGAATCTATGACTATGACATAGATGGCGGGTCTATCGATTATCATGAGCGGTGTGACGAGGCGGGGATCAAGAAGTACCGCATCAATCCGTATGCGATGTTCTGGAACGAAGGCCATTATTATCTGCTGGCAACTTATGACATAAACCATCAGCCGGCGTATATGAAAGAGATCGGTACACCTGTCAATTTCAGGGTGGACAGGATCGTAAAAATCTCTGTCGTCATGCAAGAGGAAGCACGGGGGAGAAAAAAAGTAAAACTGCCGGTCAGCCGGGAGCCGATACCCAGTCGTCTGAAGGAGTTTTTTAAGGAAGAAGACATCGGATATGATACATATCCGGCTGATGCAGCGGCCTTTGACAGCGACATGGATGAGGATGAGTTTATCTGGGTGAATGGATACCGGGATCAAAAGCAGTGCCGGTTTGATGCCAAGGCATACTGCGCCAGGTTTCCGCGCATGCGCATCAGTGAGCACAGCAATCCCATTACCTGCAGGTTGGAATGCACACCCTGGAGTCTTCAGATCCTGATCGATACCTTCGGAAGCGTATTGAAGATCAGCGAGA
The DNA here is from genome assembly GCA_016282215.1 of Lachnospiraceae bacterium. Lineage (GTDB taxonomy): Bacteria > Bacillota > Clostridia > Lachnospirales > Lachnospiraceae > RGIG7926. Next base: position 1,412 of record JAEEKC010000261.1, on the reverse strand, counting down.
GCTCAAAAATCCATGACAAAAATGAACTCGATTATAACGGCAGACCGCAAACCTTTATCGAGGCGCAGATCGAGCAGGTTGAGTTTGAGAATATCCGGGATTTCTGCCTGGCGAATCCGGAATATATCACGCCGGTATCGCCCAGGCCGCTTGTCAATGCCGTGAAAGAAAAACTGGAAAAGATACTGAAAAGATATTCATAAGAAAAAGCATTTGTCCGGCGCCATCTTTTATGCTATAATCGTAGCTGCACATGAAAAAAGCGGAAGCGCAGGAGGCGTTTTCGTCAAAATATTCTAAGAAAAAGGAGAAACATCATGAATCTTTCACCACTGCAGAAAACCAGATACGAGTATCAGCCCAAGCTTCCCGGAATGCTCAGAGGCGGCATTTCCGAGATCTGCGTAAAAGACGGCGCTCCGACACAGAGCGTGGCTGACCAGGAAAAGATACAGGCACTTTTCCCGAACACCTACGGAAAGCCTGAGATCACCTTCCAGAAGGGCGCAAACACATCCGCTGCCAAGAAGCAGGTAGTCGGCGTGATCCTTTCCGGCGGACAGGCACCGGGCGGACATAACGTAGTATGCGGTCTGTATGATGCCATCAAGGCAACCGACAAGGACAATGTACTTCTCGGTTTCAAGGGCGGCCCGAGCGGACTGATCGAGGATGACTTTATTGAATTTGATGATGAGTACATTGATGCATACCGCAACACCGGCGGTTTCGATATCATCGGTTCCGGCCGTACCAAACTTGAGACGGAAGAGCAGTTCAAGATCGTGACCGAAGTTGCCAAAAAGCACGGCCTGACCGCTATCGTGATCATCGGTGGTGATGATTCCAATACCAACGCAGCAGTGCTTGCAGAGTACATGGCAGCAAACAACACCGGCGTACAGGTGATCGGATGCCCGAAGACCATCGACGGCGATTTAAAGAACGAAGACATCGAGGCTTCCTTCGGATTTGATACCGCAACCAAGACCTACTCCGAGCTGATCGGCAACATCGAGCGTGACGCAAACTCTGCTAAGAAGTACTGGCATTTCATCAAGGTTATGGGCCGGTCTGCTTCCCACGTAGCACTTGAGTGCGCACTCGAGACCCAGCCGAACATCTGCCTGATCGGTGAGGAAGTGGCAGCAAAGAAAATGTCCCTTTCCGCTATCGCAGATTACATTGCTGATTCCGTTGAGAAGAGAGGCAACAACGGCGAGAACTTCGGCGTAGCCATCATTCCCGAAGGTATCGTAGAGTTCGTTCCCGAGTTTTCCAAGCTGATCGCTGAGATCAACGAGCTTCTTGCAGGCGAGAAGACACAGCAGTTCAACGATCTTCCCGACTGGGCAGCAAAATATGACTTCATCAAAGCCGGCCTGACCGCTGAGTCCTTCGCAGTATTTGAT
>JAEEKC010000260.1 GCA_016282215.1 Lachnospiraceae bacterium | reverse complement strand
TGACCCGCGGCGTTGTATATTTTGTCAGAGGAAACCACAATATCTGACATTTGTATTGGACAATTCTTCATGTCGTTGTGAAAAATTACCAAAAGAACACGCCTCTTGTTGTGAAATTTGTGAAATATGAAAGTAGACATATGGGGGTCTGTTTGCTATTATCTACTTGTAACCCCCCAATACATTACATAGTTTTTGCTATACCCCATAAGAGAAATACCTTCTCTGAAAACCCGGCTGATCCCCAGCCGGGTTTTTCGTATGCAGAAGGGTTGTCATGGGGACGGTAAAATACTATGATAATAAGGTCAAAACAATTCTGATCGGGGGTATTCCATGCTTCATATATTATCCGTAGAAAACATGAGAAAAAGTGACGCTGCGACCATCGCAGGCGGGATACCGGGCAGGGAGCTGATGCTGCGTGCCGGGAAGGGGATTTATGCTGCGGCTTCCTGGAAGCCGCCGGTGGCGGTCGTATGCGGCAGCGGCAATAATGCGGGAGACGGCTATGTCATAGCCTCTCTTTTGCAGGAAGACGGGATCGAATGTGAGATCATCCTGCTGTCGGAGAAGTTCTCCGAGGATGGCGCTTATTATTTTCAGAAATGCCGGGAAGCCGGAATTTACGTTAGCCATTGGGAAGAAGGAATGTCCCTCGAGCGCTTTGGCACCATCGCAGACTGTATCCTCGGCACCGGGTTTCACGGATCGGTCCGCGGCGATGTCCGCAGTGTGATCGAAGCGATCAACCAAAGCGGCGCCTATGTCATATCCGTGGATATCAACAGCGGCTTAAACGGTGATACGGGCATGACGGATCTTTGCGTGCAATCGGATCTGACTGTTTCCGTGGGAGGTTTTCAGCCCGGGCATTTTTTGCAGATGGCAAAGGATGTGATGAAGAAAAAAGTCAATGTCGATATCGGGATCACTCCGGTTGAGAGAACAATTTCCCTGATCGAAGAGGCGGATATCCGTCAGATCTTCCGCCCGAGGAAGAATCATTCCAATAAAGGAACTTACGGTTATGTGGCGCTGATCGGCGGCAGCGAAAAATACAGCGGTGCCATACGGCTGGCTGCCATGGCAAATGCAGCTATGCGCGCAGGTGCAGGAGTTGTCAAACTTGCCCTGCCGCGTTGTATCTGCAAAGATATCCTGCCGCTGATTTTAGAAAGCACGGCATTTCCCTTAAGTGACGACGAGGGTGAGATTGCGTTTTCCGAAGAAGAAATACAGAATCTGACCGCCAATGTAAAGACAGTCGCATTCGGCATGGGGATCGGAACAGGGCAGGGAGCGCAGCAGGTGTTGTCCTGGCTGCTGGCAAATTACAAGGGCAGGCTGATCGTGGATGCAGACGGGCTGACGCTGCTTGCAAAAATGCCCGCAGAGAAGATCCGGTCGGCGTCATGTCAGCTTGTTTTGACGCCACATATCAAAGAGTTTTCAAGACTGACCGGAGAGAGTATCGAAGAAATATTGACTTCGCCCATCGCAAAGGCGGAGGCCTATGCGGCTGAAATGAACGTGACACTGCTTCTCAAAGGTCCGGCGACCATCGTGACGGACGGAAAGCAAACATATCTGACGGATGCGGGCTGCGCAGGAATGGCAACCGCCGGCAGCGGGGATGTGCTCTCGGGCGTTTTATCGGCTGTTCTGGCATATGGCGAGGATCTTTTGCTTGCCACGGCAGCAGGCGCCTTTATAAACGGCAGAGCCGGGGAACTGGCCCAGGAGCAGATGGGTTCGGTGAGTATGATCGCAAGCGATACGGTGGCGAATCTGCCTGCGGTGATTCATAAACTGGAAGATATGGATTAATTATTATGGAACGGAGTTACATCGCAATTGATTTAAAGAGTTTCTATGCCAGCGTGGAGTGTCAGGAGCGCGGGCTGGATCCGCTGACCACAAACCTGGTGGTGGCGGATCCTTCCCGCACGGAAAAAACCATCTGCCTGGCAGTCTCGCCGTCCCTGAAAGCCTGCGGCATCTCCGGCAGGGCGAGACTGTTTGAAGTGGTGACAAAGGTCGCCCAGGTCAACCGGCAGCGGCTTGGCGCTGCGGCAGCAAAGGGACTTTTGCAAAAAGGCGAGGACGGGGAGTATCATTTTTCCGGCAGCAGCGATGACGCAGGGAAGCTGGCAGAAGATCCGGCTTTCGAGCTTTCCTATATCGTTGCGCCCCCCAGGATGCGGCTTTATGAAAAATACAGTACGGACATCTACGCGATCTATCTGCAGTATGTGGCACCGGAGGATATCCATGTCTATTCCATTGATGAAGTGTTTATCGATGTGACGGCCTATCTGGATACCTATCAGACGACTCCGCACGAGATGGCCCTGACCATGGTACGGGATGTGCTGCATAATACCGGGATCACCGCCACGGCGGGCATCGGGACAAATATGTATCTGGCAAAAGTCGCCATGGACGTAGTGGCCAAGCATATGGAAGCTGATGCGGACGGCGTGCGGATCGCAGAATTGACGGAGCGGAGCTACCGCAGCCTTCTTTGGTGCCACAAACCGCTGACGGATTTTTGGCGTGTGGGGCGCGGCTATGCGAAAAAACTGGCCGCTATGGGGATCTACACCATGGGAGACATTGCCAGGGCTTCACTGTCCGAGGCGGGGGAAAACAGACTGTATCAGGCTTTCGGCATCAATGCGGAACTGCTCATCGATCATGCATGGGGCTGGGAGCCCACCACCATGGATCTGATCACATCCTACCGTCCCCAGACCAATTCTATTTCCTCCGGACAGGTTCTCTCGGAGCCCTATTCCAAGGAAAAGGGCAGGCTGATCGTGCGGGAGATGACGGAACTATTGGTCCTTGATCTGGTCAAAAAAGGTCTGGTGACAAAGCAGATGGTGCTGACGGTGGGCTATGATAAGGATTCCCTGACATTGGAAAAGGCAGGCAGCAGCTGGAAAAATTCCACCTATCTAGTTACCGCAACCGGACAACTTTACACCGGCGAGGTCGCCATGGATCCCTATGGCAGGCCCATGCCGAAGATGGCCCATGGGACGGAGAATCTGCCGGAATATACCTCGTCTACCAGAAAGATCGTGGATGCGGTGATCCGGCTGTACGACCGGATCGTATCCGAAAACCTGACCGTCCGGCGCGCTTATGTGGTAGCCGCCGGCATTATCCTGAGAAGTGAGATTCCGAGTCAGGAGCCGCAGCAGTTGGATCTGTTTACGGATTATGCGGCAAAAGAGAAGGAAGAAAAAGCAGCCAGAGAGGCAGACGAAAAAGAGCGGAGAATGCAGCTCGCCATTGTATCTTTGCAGGAGCGGTTCGGGAAAAATGCGGTCCTGAAAGGCATGAACTTAGAAGAGGGTGCAACCACCATCGCCAGGAACGGACAGGTGGGCGGACATAAGGCGTAGAGATTGTATACAAGGATTGTTTTTTTGTAGGAACAATGATATACTAAGATAATAGTATCATATCAATAAATCAGGTAAATCACATGGACCAAAGAGCAGAAACGGAATATGCCGATATCATCGACCTGCCGCATCATCAGTCAAAAACAAGGCCGCAGATGTCACTGCATGACAGGGCGGCGCAGTTCGCACCCTTTGCGGCACTGCAGGGGTACAGTGAGCTTGTGGAAGATGAGGCAAAGTCAAGTCTTGAAAAGATACTGATATCAGAGCAGGGACATCCGATCGAAGATATATAAGAAAGGAAATACGATTTTGAAAACAGAAGTAACCATAGCGGGAGTGACTTTTCAAAATCCCGTGATGACCGCGTCGGGAACCTTCGGCAGCGGCATGGAATACGGAGAATTTGTTGATCTAAACAAACTTGGTGCAGTGGTAACGAAAGGCGTTGCGAACATTCCCTGGCAGGGGAATGAAACCCCGAGGGTCGCGGAAACCTATGGCGGCATGCTCAATGCCATCGGACTGCAGAATCCCGGGATCGATACCTTTATCGAAAGAGACCTTGCTTTTTTGAAGGACTATCCGGATACGAAGGTGATCGTGAATGTCTGCGGAAAGAGCATAGAGGATTATGTGGAGGTTGTTGAAAGGCTGGCTGGCGAAGACAGGGTGGATATGCTGGAGATCAATGTTTCCTGCCCGAATGTCAAAGAGGGAGCCATCGCCTTCGGGCAGAATACCGATGCCCTTACCCGGATCACCACCGAGATCAAAAAGAAGGCAAAGCAGCCCGTGATCATGAAGCTTTCCCCGAATGTAACGGATATCGCGGAAATGGCCAGGGCAGCGGAGGCAGCCGGTGCGGATGCGGTATCCCTGATCAATACCATTACGGGAATGAAGATCGACATCCACAGAAGAAAGTTTGCACTTGCTAACAAAACCGGAGGACTGTCCGGACCGGCCATCAAGCCGGTAGCGGTCAGGATGGTGTATCAGGTTTCCCATGCGGTATCGATCCCGGTGATCGGCATGGGCGGCATTGCCGGCTGGGAGGATGCTGTGGAATTTATGATGGCGGGGGCCAGTGCCGTAGCTATCGGCGCCATGAATTTTATCAATCCTTATGTGACGATCGAGACCATCGAGGGGATGAGTCGTTTTATGGAAGAGCAGAAGATTGAGGACATAACAGAGCTGATCGGATGCGTGGAATGAGGGAATACAACCATATCGGGAAAAAGTATACGGCAAGAGATGGAGCCGGGAAAGTATGAACAGGTGAGAATATGCAGGATATCAATGAGATCGATGAGGCGTTTTTACCGCTGAGAGATGTAGTTTTTAAGAAACTGAGGGCGGAGATTTTACTGGGGAAACTGTCCCCCGGAGAACGGCTGATGGAACTGCACTTAGCGCAGCGCCTCGGAGTGTCGAGAACGCCGGTCCGGGAAGCGATCCGGAAACTCGAGCTCGAGGGGCTTGTGACCATGCTGCCGCGGCGCGGCGCCCAGGTGGCACAGATTTCCGAGAAGGACTTAAAGGACGTGCTGCAGGTGCGTACTTCTTTGGAACAGCTTGCCGTCAGGCTCGCCTGTGAGCGGATGGATGAGGAAACACTGAAAGAGCTTGAAAAAGCATGCGAGAGTTTTGCTGCGGCAACCGCGTCGAAGGATATGACAGCCATCACCAAGGCGGATGTGGCCTTGCATGATGTGATCATAAGGTCTACCGGCAACCGGAAATTAGAGCAGATGATCAGCAATCTTGCGGAGCAGATGTATCGTTACCGTTTTGAATATATCAAGGATGCGACCTATCATACCCGCCTGATCGAGGAGCACAGAAAGATCTACCAGAGCATCGCCGACCGCGATGCAGTCCGTGCGCAGGAAGAAATCGCAACGCATATCGAAAACCAGCGGCAGACGATCATGGAGCATTTGAATTTATGACAAAGGATGTACTCGTATCCGTGGAAGGCATGCACTTTTCACAGGATGAGCAGCCCGGCAAGGTCGAGATCATCAATGCCGGGAGTTACTATAAAAAGAACGATTACCATTATGTCCTGTATGATGAGGCCATGGAGGGGTTTGACCAGATCACCCGGAACATGATCAAATTCAAAGAGGGCGAAGTTTTGTTGCATAAAAAGGGCGTTGTCAATACGGATATGCTCTTTGAAGAGAATAAAAAGAATTCGACCTGCTATATGACCCCCTTCGGGGAGATCATGATGAATATCAATACGACAGCAGTGGATATCTTGGAAAGAGAAGATAAGATCATTTTAGATGTGGGATATACCTTAGAGGTGGGCTACGAGGAACTGGCGCAGTGCCGGATCCATATCCGTGTCAGCCCGCGCGCAGATGGTGCGAAACTTTTGGATGAGGATTATTCTTGAAATACAGGGAGGGTTATATGGATACAAATATTTTATTGGAAAGCGGAACAAACGAACTGGAGATCCTGGAATTTACCATCAATGACAATTCCTACGGTATCAATGTGGCCAAGGTAAAGGAGATCATTTTATATCAGCCGGTCACGCCGGTTCCCAATGCCCACCCGAGTGTTGAGGGGATCTTTATGCCGAGAGATACGATGATCACGGCGATCGATCTTCGCAACTGTCTGCAGCTCGGAAGCTCAGAGGAAAAGGGACTTTTCATCATCACGAATTTTAATAATCTGGATATGGCCTTTCATGTGGATGCTGTCAAGGGGATCCACCGCGTGGCCTGGACGCAGGTGCTGCCGCCGGATCTGACGCTTTCCGGCGCGGACGCAGGCGTTTCCACGGGAATTGTCAAGATCGGTGAAAAACTGATCATCATTCTGGATTTCGAGAAGATCATCACGGATATCAATCCGGCCACCGGACTGAAAGTAGATGAAGTTTCCCATCTTGCAAACAGGGCACGTATTGATGTGCCGATCCTGATCGCTGAGGATTCGGAGCTTTTGAACAAACTGATCTC
>JAEEKC010000259.1 GCA_016282215.1 Lachnospiraceae bacterium | reverse complement strand
CGGCGAAGAACTTGAAAAAGTCTTATTGGAAAAATACGGACGAAGCGTGGGCTTCGGTGTCGGCGTTCACTGCGGCCGTGCCGTTGTGGGCAACGTAGGCTGCGATTTCCGTATGGACTTTACCGCCATCGGCGATACTGTCAATACCTCGGCCCGTCTCGAAGCCAATGCGAAAAAAGGACAGGTGCTTATCAGTAATGTCCTTTACGAGCGGCTGAAAGACCGCATTGAAGTAAACGAGATCGGACGTATTCCACTGAAGGGAAAATCGAATGGCGTACTTGTGTATGAGGTTATTTCCGTTGATAAAACCGCTCCGAAGAATACAGTCATACAAGATCAATGATTGTCTTTTTTGCACATCCTTTTCAGCTCCGCATACAGAATATCTGTTTCTATTTTCGGATGAATGAACAATGCAACATTTAACATAACAACAGCCACAATCCACATTACTATCTCGAAGGAAGGAACAGTCCACAAACCAAAAATCCATACAGGAAGTATAAAAAGAAAATGAAAAACGCCGTTGCATCTATACGCAAAAAGAAATTGTACACGTCTTTCCTCGTCCCATATCCAAAACGTATCATATGATCATCCAGGATCTCCCCATACAAAACTATTGTGAAACCGGTATACTGCATAGGATGCGTTTTGCAAAACCAAAACCTGTCCCCCTCCAGTTCACCAATGAAGCACTTGTCGGTTGAAGATGGATGTGGCAGATCAATATCCTCAAAGAAATCGCCTCTTATATTTCCTTCATATTCAATGTAATTCGGCATTTTAACCAATAGCTTCCATAGAAAAGGAAAACGATCCATAAGATTTATAATCTTCATACGATCACCCGGTTCCGTCCCTCTTCTTTCGCCCGATATAACTTATCGTCGGCAACCTTGATATTTTCTTCGATACTCTTATCATTCTCAAATTCTGCCACACCGAAACTCATGGTATGATGTACCGTCACAGTGTCTGTCACACAATCATGTGCTTCAATGAAAGCACGGATCTCCTCCGCTTTTGCGGCTCCATCATCCATTTTCTGACCCGGCATGATCATAATGGAGTCCTCACCGCCCCGGCGGTAAACATCGCCCTCTTCCGGCTTGTGGTCGCGCAGGATCGATGCCACGTGCTTTAACACCTCATCACCGATATTGTGGCCATAGGTATCATTGACACGTTTGAACTTATCAATATCGCAGATAAAGAGTGCCAGATCCGCATCGGGGTTTTCAATGTAGCTGCGGTATTTTTTGTCAAAATCATGGAAAAAGCCCATGCGGTTTCGAAGGCCCGTCAGTTTATCCGTATGGGACTCCTCTAAAAAGACCTCAGACTCCAGTGCAAGACCGCAGATCATGGCTGCCAGAGAAAGCCTGCGGCAGTCCTCCCTCACATCATAGGTGCCGTCACCGCCCAGCTTATTGATAACCTGATAAGCGCCGATATACTCACCCTTTACATTTGCCACCGGCATGACCAGAATGGACTTTGTCACATAGCCTGTCTTTTTATCCACATCGGCATTGAAGTAAGGATTGTTGTAGGGATCATTGGTCACGATCACCTCTCCCTCCGAAAGCGCCTTACCCACAAGTCCGGTGGTATCGGGAATCGTAATCTTACCGGTTCCCGTTGCCGTCATGGTCCACAGCGTATGCGTGCCCTTATCCCATTTCCAGAAACTGGCCCTGTCGGATTCCGTCAGTATCCTGCCCAGCTCTGTCAGATGCGTAAAGATCTTCATATGATCCGTCTCGCCCGCCTGGCTCATGTCACGGTATAATTCGTGGGATACGGAAAAAATGTCTGTTAACAGTTGTTGTGAGTTCATGTCGCTTACTGCTCCCTTCTCCTGTAATGGGTCCTGCTGACCATGCTTTGCTCCTTCACCCACATCATTCCCCAAAAATGATTCTGCAAGCGGCGCTAACTGAATGCCCGTTCCTTTGATCATATCCGCGATCTCATCTTCCCTGTCAAGGTGCATCAAAAATACATGCACGCCTTCCCCTGCCAGCGTAAGCATTTTTTCAAGTTCCTGCTCTGCTGAAAGATGCACCGGTGAAGCAATGGCCGCGATCTCCGTATAGAAATACACGCCTTTTTTCAGATAGGGTTCAAAAGGCGCAAGCGTATTGGTATCCCCTGTATAGACCACGGACTTATCACCGATCGTCAGATGATACCCGTAGCACCGTCCCTCAAGTTCCTCTGTATGCGTGGTCGGTATTGCCTTTGCCTTCCACTTCGTCAACTCGTCCGCCGTGATGATCTCATACGCATTCTCATCGCAGCCTTCCAAATGGCTGATCAGAAAATGCAGATCCTTTGCCACTTTTTTCGACGGAGCGACCACCGTAACCGGCAGAGCGTCCCAGACATAATAGGCATAATGGATCAGCATGGGAATCCCGCCGATATGATCACTGTGCGTATGTGTTACCAAAACATAAATATGCTTTATAGAAGAAATCGCCCCGGAAGAAATGCCATTAGATGAATTTTCATTAGAAGTAATGCCATCTGCCGCAGCCTTCCGCATCTTGTGAAAAGAAGACATGGGAAAATCCAGCAGCAAAAGATTGCTGCCATCCACATAGAATGCACTGTTATTATCCGAATGAAAAGCAGATCCCCTGCCCCAAAACTGCAGCATGCCAACCCCCGTTTCCGCTTTTAAAAAAGCATCACCCGTCTGTAATCGATATTATCACAGAACGGGTGATGTCTTCAAGTCTAATATAGTGTCATTAGGGATAGTTGGGTGTCAGATGGGGACGGTTCTCTCTTTCAAAATAGCTTAAATGAATCCTTCCCTTCTGCAAAAGGTCCGGGGATGCAGTCGATCCCGCGATGGTCTCCGAAGAAGTCCGCGTCAAAGGTGATGGTGCTTCCGTCCGGATTCTCAAAACGCTGTTCCGGCTCAAAGGCCTTGCCGAGGGTATCACTGGTGATGATGCCGTCCCTGAAATCAGCCAGGAAATCATAGACATTGGTCTTCAGCGTGCAGACACCGTCCTGATCGGTAAATTCCACCGTGATCTGATCCTCGGTGTTTTCATATTTCTTCGTTTCATGTTTGCAGACCGTGGCGCCGCCGAAGTACGCATTTCCTTCTACCCAGACAGGAAGGTGTCCGAAATGGGCAAGGCCCAGCTCTCGCATCTGAGGCTCTTTTTCAAAATTGAACTGTGCGATCCACTCATCATAAGAAGGGAAGATGTCAAAAGGCGCCGTTCCCACAACCTGGTAATCATTGTCCGCGGGCGTCTTTTCCGGATCGGTAATCGGATAATGCTGGATAAAGATGTTGTTGTATATCCTGTCATCACCGTGCAGAATGGTCATAAAACCTGCCACCTCTGTCCTGTGGCGGATATGGTAGGGCGTATAACGGGGCTCACGCTGTCCGTTGATCACGCTGTCTACGCCGGAGTTGATCAGGCCGAAGGAACCGAGCACCAGATTGTGCACACAGGCAATGCCCTGGCTGGGGATCACAATTCCTGTCCGTGAAAGCAGCACATTGTTATCGATCAGGGTCGGACCGTGGCCCACTTCGATAAAGACATCGCCGGAGAACATGGCGCCTTCTGCCGGCTCACTGTACTCAGGTCGCATATTATCATGCATCAGATTCTGCGAAATCCTCGCGCCCTGTGCCTCCCAGTCAAGCCATACTCCCAGGATACTGTGATGAATATGGTTGCGGCGAATGGTCACATCAATGGCTGCATGGAGTTTGATCCCGGCTGTCTCCGCGCCTCCGAGCTGCTGGGATTCACAGCAATGATGGATATGGCAGTCCTCGATGGTGGAAAAAACGCCGCCCATACGGCCCACAATACCGGTCTGTTCGCAGTGATGCACATGGCAGCGCCGGATGATATGGCTGCCAACCCGCTCTTTCAGCCATCCGTGATACTGACCGCGGCAGACCGCGTCGCGCTCCATCTGGGTAGGGCTTTTCACATGCTTATGATAGAAATACATATCATTTTCCGGATCCCTGTATTTGCCGAGGGAAATGCCGCAGCATTTGCTGTTGCTGATCTCGCAGTCTTCAATGATCCAGCCTTTGGACCAGTGCGGTCCGATCATGCCGTCCTGATAGGAAGCCGGCGGCGCCCAGGTGGTGGCTGCCTTCGTGATCAGAAATCCGCTGACGGTGATATAACCCACGCCGGTCTTTGACGGCATAAAGCAATTGCGGCGGACACTGATCTGCACATCCTCTTCATTGGGATTTTTTCCCTGGAAATTCGCATACAGCACTGTCTTGTCTCCGTCCTGCTTTGTGAACCATTTGTATTTAGAATCTTCCGGCACCCAGGAATGGGGTTCTACCGCACCTTCGATGCATTCCTCCAGGGTAACGGTCTCATACATCATCAGATCCCCTAAGAAAACGGAACCTGTGTGGCGCACCGTCGGTGCAAAATACCAGTCACCGCAGACATAGGTGGTATAGGGATTGTAATCTCCGAAAACGCCGTTGTCCACGGTCACGGTCCAGACATTCCCTTCATACTGTGTCCATCCCCCTACCTTCTCGGCTCCGGTGATCACCGCGCCCAGCGGCTCCTCGCTGCGGTATGTGATGCGCGCATCCTTCGTTCCTGCATTAATGGGATTGACATATTCCCTGTAGATACCCGGTGCCACAACAACTTCGTCCCCTGCCACGGCAACCTTCGCGGCATCATTTATGTGCTTAAAGGGCATATCCTTTGAGCCGTTGCCGTCGCGGGCTGCGCTTGCATTTACATAGTAGATCATAGTTTTGCATCCTCCTCATTTTTCATTGTTCTCGTTTTGCTATCCTTCATTGTGAAACAATCCGTTTCCATTTGACACTTTTTATCGTATTCTCACGCAAAAGGTCCTGCCACAACACTCTCCCTCTTCTTTCCGTCAAAATCGGTATCAAAAATGATATCCTCGCCGTCCGGTGTCTCGAATCTCTCTTCCGGCTCGAAGGCCATGCCGAGGGTATCCGAAGTGATCATCTCAGCCTTCGGCAGATACTGCGCGAAATCGGTCACAACCTTATACTGACCATCCGTTTGCACCAGTTCAACCCTGACTTCATGCTCGGTATCCACCGTTGCGCCTTTTTCGATATCACAGGGCTTTGCGCCGTTGAAAAATACATTTCCGCCGGTCCATACGGGAAGCGGCATGTAGTAACGGTCACGAGGCTTGTCTGCGCCTTCGCCGCAGTATCCTTCAAATTCCTTTTCCCACTGCTCCTGGGTCATATAGCCGTTGTAGCAGGAGGTTCCCGCTTCCAGATTGCCGTTATCCCATTCGCCGTCATGCTCTTCCTCGCAGATATCGATCATGCCCTGGCGCACCTTCGGTTGTACGAAAACATTGTTGTAAAAACGCACATCCCCGTGAAGGATCGTCATAAAGCCCGTGATTTCCGTCCTGTGAGGCTTATGAATGGGCGTATAGCGCGGAGACGGGTATTTTACCGTGCCATTGTTGACACCCCTTCCTACGGCCGAAATTGCGCCGTAGAACAGGTTATGCACAAAAGCCACACCCTGGGTCGGGAGTTTGACGCAGCGTTCGGAGAGCATGATGTTGTTATCCACAAGGGTAGGACCATGGGCGATCTCGATCCACAGATCTTCTCCGAGCCCCAGCCCCAGCTTGTTCTCGTTCTTTAACAGATAATCCCTGGACATGCAGTTATCATGGAACAGATTGCCTGTCACCCTGGTGCCCTGGCACTGCCAGTCCAGCCAGATGCCGCGGGTGCAGTCATGGAAATGATTGTTTTTGATGATCACATCGATGGCCGCATGCAGTTTGATGCCGCCGATCTCCGCGCCTGCCAGGTTCCGCTTATTGTTGATATGATGGATATGATTGTTTTCGATCAGGGAAAAGACGCAGCCCAGGTTCCCCACGATCCCCGTCTGTCCGCAGTCATGGATCTCACAGTTTCGGACGATATGGGAACCGATGGTCTCCTTGCTCCAGCCGTCCAGCTGCGCGATCAGAGAGCAGTCACGCTGTGTCTGCGCGCCGTCTTTGAATTTATAATGCAGCCACTTATTATCATTATGCTGCTGTCTGTATTTCCCAAGGGAAATGCCGCTGCATTTCGAATGCGAGATCTCGCAGTCCTCGATGATCCAGCCTTTCGACCAGTGCGGTCCGATCATGCCTTCCTGCAGGGCCGTGGGCGGCGCCCACTGGGTGGCAGCCTTGGTTACCGTAAAACCGCTCAGCGTAATATAGTCCACATGCTCAGCCTTCGGCCAGAAGCAATGGGGTCTGACATTTAATTCCACGCATTCCTCATTGGGATTTTTGCCCTGGAAATTGGCATAGATGAGCGTCGCATCCTCTGTTTCGGACTGACAGGTATACCAGGTATGTTTGGTAAAATCCCTGTCCCAGGATGCATCATAAAATTCCGGCTCAAGGACTTTATCCAGAGAATCTTTCTCATATAAGGATTTTCCGTTCAAAAAGACTTCCCCCGTATGCACCGGGACCTGAATATCCAGCCAGTCCCCGGTGACAAAAGTCGTATACGGATTATGATCGCCAAAATAACTGTTCGGCACAGTCAGGAGCCAGACGTCGCCCTGCCAGGGCTCCCAGCCGGTAAAAACATCCGCCCCTGTGATCACCGCTTTTTTCGGCTCTGCAGACCTGTAGGTGATCCGTTTTTTCTCCGTTCCCGCATTGACCGGACTGACATCCTCATGATACACCCCCGGCGCGACAAGCACCTCATCACCCGGCACCGCCACCGCTGCCGCCTGACCGATCTGCTGATAGGGCTTTTCCTTGCTGCCGTTGCCGCCAAAGCCCGCCTTTGCATCCACATAAATAACCATCTTCATTACCCCTTTTTATCAATATTTACAGTCTCTTACGACCGTTTGGTCACATTTTCACTATAACATCCCGTCATCGCACAGGATATAAGATTCCCCGATAAATTATCAGAAAACCATGGAAATATTTTTCGGCAATCAGTTTTATTTCCCACACAGATTCCTGACATAACAGTTCTTGCATTTTTCGCTCTTTTGCCTCGGAAGCTCGCAGCTGCGGATGGCCCTGGCTGCATCAAGCACATGCCTGCGGGTTTCGATCAGCTGATCGGAAACAACATCCTCTCCGGCATTTTTCGAGCCATCCGGATGGTCTAAGTTATAGATCATCAGGTAATCCGGATCCTTCCCCTTCATTTCCTGATAACCGATGGCATAGATCTTGAGCTGCTCTGCGTTCAGACATTGCTCTGCATCCTTTCCGGCAGATTTCAGGTCAACGATCGCTGTCTTTTCCTCGCCGTCTGCTTCAATCCTGCGTACCAGATCGATACGGCCGTTCACGCTGACTCCTTCACCCATTTCAATATAGATATCCATTTCGGCCGCTTCGATCTTGTCGGCATCCTTCCCGTTCTGTCTGACATAAGCCCGTGCGCAGCTGATGGCACCCTGCAGGGAATTTTCCAGCTGCGGAGCACTGGCAAAGGGCAGATACAGGGCATTCTGTGCGATCGACCTGATCTCATCCTCCGACAATGTCCTGCCATCGATCCAGGCACGATGGATATGCATCATGATCTCATGCAGCATCTTGCCATATCCCTGTTCCTGGATATAGGGCTGCACGAATCCGTACATATTCGACAGTTTGAAACGATACGGACAGTCAAAATAATTCGAAAGCACGGAAAAATTCAGCGTGATGGGGATCACTTCTTCTTCAATCATCGGCAGGTGCTCTCCGCCGTATGATACATCATCTGTGAACTCCTTCAGATAATCTGATCTGAAGGCATCTTCCAAAAAGTCGGAACGGTTTTCCGGTTTTCCGCCGTAATTTTTCCCATAGGTCAGGAAAAGGTATTTCTTCGCTCTCGTCACTGCAACATAGAAGAGTTTCCGCTCGCCATCGTGGGTTCCTCTTCTCTTTTTATAGTTTTGGATCCAGTCCTCATGGTCATCACCGATCACATCCAATTCGCTATAAATCTTATTTCCAAACTGCTGGCCTTCACCGTTATAGATATCTCTGACTAGAACGGGTACAAATACCGCAGTAAACTCAAGTCCTTTTGACTGATGCACCGTCATGATGCGAACGGCATCGCCGCGCTGATAGACATTATCTTCCATCCCCTCCGGATAGAGTCCCTGCGCCACCTTCGTAAGATGCCTGTAGAAATGATTGATCTTAAATACCGGTTTCTCCTTAAAGTACAGCAGCTCATAATCCGCGATCACCTTACTGAATTTTCCCAGATTGAACAGGATCCGCTGCGCATCGTCATCCTCCGCTGCGAGAATGGACAGATGGCCGATGAAATCCTGATAAATCTGCTGCATATTGCATTCATGTCCGAATTTTTTATCCTCCCAGCTCATGGCTGCGAGCTGATCGACCGCCTCTTCAATCTCACTTTCTTTCACGGGATAGTCAATGGCAAGCCAGGCTTCTTTCAGCGACCTGCGGGCATTGGCCTCGCATTCCTCGACATTTTCCCCGGAAATATAACCATTTCGCCATACATTCTCCGATACTTTGTATCCCTTTGCCATTTTTTCATACAGGTAGTTGAAGATCTCGCAGGCAGCAGCATACTCTTTTGTCAGAAACAGATTGTTCAGTCCCTCTACGATATAAGGTATCCCTGCTTCCTGCAGCCGCTCGGCCATGGTCTTTTGGAAATCCACCAGCGTTCTGCCGTAATCCGTTTCCCTGCGGCTCCTGAAAAGGATCGCCATTTCCATATAGGGGATCCCGTTTTCCTTTAACGCCTGTATCCTGCCGACAATGAATTCCGCCTCCTTATCAAAAGATTCAAATTCGGACCAGACGGTATCGCCCTGTTCATACGCAAGGGCTGCGCCCTCGATCTCTCCCCGCTCCATGCCTACATAGGACGGATCATCCAGGTGTGCCACGCCGATCGCCTTTGATGCGATATCGATCACCGCCTCCGTACTCCTGAAATCCTCATTCAGATGGATCAGTTTGGCACCATACCTTTCATGAAAAGTCAGGATATTGCTCTCATCACTGCCGCGGAACTGATAGATGGTCTGATCCGCATCCCCCACCACGCAGATATTCGCATCACCATACCGCTTAAACAGCCTGGTCAGATACTCCTGACTGGGATTCGTATCCTGATATTCATCAATGATCAGATATTTGACCTTATCGAAAACCGCCCGCCCGAAATCCGACATCTGTCCTCCATTCTGATCGGAATCCGGATCAAGTTCTTCGATCATCAGACGGATCAGGGATGAAAAATCAAAGTATTTATGATCCGAAAGGCATTTATTGTATTTCCTCAGCATCTCTTTCAGATCGCCAGACCATTTGTTACGATAATTCCTGTCATACCAGTTACTGTTAAGCATCGACATCAGCCCTGCATAAATATCCAGTTTTCTCGAGAATTTCTCATCTGAATAGGGACATCTTTTTTCAAAATCCCAGGAATTATTCAGGTTGTAAGCCTTGTCGATCACAGAATCGCGGAATCCTGTCTGGTCATTTCTTTCATAACGTTCCAGAAAAACCTTTGTCTGCACTTCATCGAGAACACTGTACTTTGCATATTCATCCTTGTGATCCTGCAGCAGCTTCAGACAGAACGCATCGATGGTTCCGATATACATCCCGGCAAAACCGGTGGTGTTTCCCAGCACCTCCTGTCCGATCTTGTAGATACGCCCCAACATCTCAGCAGCCGCTTTCCTGGTAAACGTGATGGCCACGATGTTCTCCGGATTTACCCCATGCGCGATCAGATTGATGATCCTGTGGGTAATGGTCTTCGTTTTTCCCGCGCCGGCACAAGCCACCAGCTCCAGATCACGGTCCAGTGTATCCACCGCTTCTTTCTGCGCATCCGTCAGCTTCTCTTTCAGTTTTTCTGTAATCTGCTCCAGCTGCTGCTCTGTCATAACTGTCATAACTGTACCTCCTGAATTTATCATAAATAATCAATCAACCTTCATCCTGAAATCCGAAAAACGCGCCTCGCCGCCCGGCTCTTTTGTCGAATACAGAAACAGTCCCACGCGGCATCCCATAAAGTGATCCAATGTATAACGCAGCTGCCAGGTGCTGCCCACCGGTTCATATTCCTCTTGTTTTTTGACATAAAAAGTCACCTGATCCGCTTTGTCCCTGTAATCAAATCGCAGCTGCAGCGTGACGGTTTCTTTTTCCAGTGCCCCGAGATCCATGGCCATTTTTCCATTCTCCACGGATCTGCCTGCGATCAACAGTTCCAGCCTGCCATTTTTCCTGGTCAGGGCAAACTCTGCATACTGCCCCTGCAATGCGCAGATCCCTGCCCTGTCGCCTTCCTTCAGCCCTTCGCCGCAGACCGTTACTTCTGCCGTCATCAGCTTTCCGAAGCATCGCTGCGTCAGGATATTCACGGCCTCCGGCAGGTTCTCAGTTATGCGGTCGGTTTTCAGTTTCAGGCATTTCTCCTTTGCATCAAAAAAACACAGCTCCGGCTTTGGCTCATGATTCCACTGCCAGAAATCTTCTCTTTTTCCCGATGAAAAATCATCGCTGCCAAACAATGGTCTGCAGGTATGTTCCGGATGACTTTGCCGCACCTGAACCTGCGCCTTCGCCTGTTCCATTCTGATCTGTCCGTCTTCAAAGGATACCGGCACCAAAACCGGCATACGCCCCTGAGCCCCGTGATCCTGGAACAGCATGGCATAGTATTCTCCCTGCGGTGTATCTACGATACCGCCCTGAGCCACGCCGCTGTTAAAGAATCCAAGATCCTCATCCAGGCAGTCGCCGCCGATCCACTCACCGTCAATGCGGTCCGCTGTAAACAGTGCCTGCGTCCTCCTTCCGTGACCGGTATGCGGCCAGTGGATCAGAAACAGATAATACCTGCCGTCAATCTTATACAGATGTGAACCCTCGTAGCCCAGGAGCACATCACCCTCATCCCGGATGATGATCTTATCGATGCCGCCGGGTTTTGGCTGCGAAAGATCCGGCAGCAGCTCCGTCAGATGGATCTCGGTATTTCCGTATACGATAAACACACGCCCGTCATCATCAAACAGAACGGAATTATCATGATAAAAACCGCTCATGGGATGTCGCTCCCAGGGGCCTTCTATTGCAGCTGCCGTGTAATGATACATCGACTGCGTATCGTTTGCGCAAAAGACCACATGGAAAACGCCTTTGTGAAAGCGCAGGCTGGCTGCCCACATCCCCTTGCCGTAGATGTTGCCATCCTCCAGCCTTTGCTGCGGCGTATGATCCAGATGATCAAAGACATAACCTGCATGTTCCCAATGTGCCAGATCATAGGACTTCAGGATCTGTCCGCCCGGAAACATATGCATGGTGGTCGTGATCATATAATAAACATCGCCAACGCGGATCACATCCGGATCCGGGTAGTCCGCATAAATGATGGGGTTTGAAGCGGTGATGAAAGTTTCGTCTGCCAACTCTTATTCTCCTTTTCCTATCATGAAACGAAAAAAAGCAAAGGGGAAGAATCTGCCCGGTACGAACAGATCCTTCCCCTATTTATCATATGTTACCGCGTTTTTCCATGCTAATCTTCATCCTGCTGTTTCCGGAACACGTAGATCACCTCGGGCTGCATCCCCACAGGGCTTTTCTGCTGCTCGCTGTGCTCTAAAAGCCAGGGTGATACCTCGCTGGTCTGAATATAGATCTTGCCGTTCCATCGGATCAGACGGCCGCTGCTCACATGCTCTGCTGCGGTCAGCGCCTTACCCACACTTTCCATGGGATAGAGGGAAAGAACCTGTTTCTTTTCTTCTTCCCCACTTTCACTGTCCGGCAGCATCCCGGCAGATTTGGCGATCTCGTAAACAATGGCATCCTTCAGGTGTTCGAGGAAATCACGGAACCGCTCTTCCGGTCTGTCGGCGATTGTCCCGTCGCTGTCCGGGTCAGTCCGGGGAATTTCGATCAGCATGATCTCATTGATGATCATAATACTGATCCCTTCCGCTTCTCCGGTCATCTCTTCGAGATCGATGCCGCGCTGGATCCGCAGCTGATCGGAAATAAAAGCCAGCATTTCCTCCAGCCCCGTATTGACCATTTCCGCAATACTGTGATATCCCAGGCGATCCACGATCACCTGCAATTCATCGGGATTAATGGAAATCTTAACACTTTTGTTAGTCGTTGTTACTCTCAAACAGATCACCCTTTCAGGAGTTTCTCTGCACTGACGATCTTCACACAAAGTGCGAAAAGCTGTGTTGCCTGACGGAGATCTTCGATAGGCGGGAACGTAGGCGCAATTCGGATATTGCTGTCCTTCGGATCATTGTGATACGGCCAGGTAGCACCTGCATCCGTCATCTTTACGCCAGCTTTTTTCGCCATGGAAACGATCTCTTTCGCACACCCCTCAAGTGCATCAAAACTGATAAAATAGCCGCCTCTCGGCATTGTCCAGGAACCGATATCAAGGCCGCCGAGCTCTTTATCCAAAATCTCTTCTACCGCTTCGAATTTCGGCCTGATGATATCCGCATGCTTTTTCATATGCTCCGTCATCCCGTGGATATCCTTGAAGAACCGTACATGACGAAGCTGATTTACCTTGTCATGGCCAATGGTCTGATTCTTCAGCTGCTTCTTGATATCTTCCAGGTTGTTCAGGGAAGTTGCCAGGCATGCGATACCGCTGCCCGGGAACGTGATCTTCGATGTCGAAGCAAATTTATAAACCAGATCCGGATTCCCTGCCCGCTTACACTCTGCCAGGATCTCTACCAGATAATCCTGCTTATCTTCATAAAGATGATGAATGCCGTAGGCATTATCCCAGAAGATCCTGAAATCCGGTGCCGCCGGCTCCAGCCTTGCAAGGCGGTGCACGGTTTCATCGGAGTAGGAATAACCCTGGGGATTGGAATACTTCGGTACGCACCACATACCTTTGATGGCCTCATCTTCTGCCACCAGTTTTTCCACCATATCCATATCGGGACCGTCTTCGCTCATGGGTACCGGGATCATCTCAATTCCGAAATATTCTGTAATGGCAAAATGCCGGTCATAACCGGGTACCGGGCAGAGGAATTTTACTTTATCCAGTTTGCACCAGGGCGTATGTCCCATGATACCGTGTGTCATGGCTCTTGCCACCGTATCATACATAACGTTCAAAGATGAGTTTCCGTAAATGATGATGTTGGCCGGATTGTTTTCCATCATATCTCCCAGCAGCACTTTTGCTTCCGGGATACCATCCAGCAGACCATAGTTACGGCAGTCTGTGCCGTCTTCACAGGACAGATCCACATGGGAATTCAGCGCATCCATCATACCCATGGAAATATCGAGCTGCTCCCTGCAGGGTTTACCGCGGCTCATATCCAGCGAAAGGTTCAGGCTCTGAAACTCCTTGTATGCCTCCCGCAGTCCTTCCAGTTCTTTTTGTAATTCTTCTTTTGTCATCTCAGCATATTTTGCCATGACGTTCTCCTTTCCTGCACCCTCATATTGCCGGGCGCTTATAATATTTTACAACAGATTTCCGGCATCTGTCTATGTATTTCTGGTTGAAAAAACCGTCTCGTATGGCACTACGGGATATCCAACGTTGTTTACTACCCCGATGGAGATATATCCGTCCAGCAGCGCCCGATAGTCCGTTCCTTCTTCGGCATCATAGCAGTGCGTCCCGTGGACCATATAGCGTTTTCCGTCCTCCAGCTCTTCGATCATATCGTATGTATCACGGAAGACCATGCTGCGGGATACGATCGTTCCTTCCCTGATACCGCGAAACTCCGCCAGCGGACATTCCGGGAAGTTCACATTGATGATCTGCCCTTCGACAGGCTTTGCGTCCAACACTTTTTCAAGGATGGTATCCAGCATGGCATCAGTTACTTCATGGTGATCAAATCCCTCTGAAAGGGCCACCGCCGTCAGTCCCTGAAAAGAAGCCTCAAAAGCAGCGCCTGCTGTAGCAGAGTACTGGATATCCGAAGCCACATTATAGCCGTTATTGATACCGGACAGAACGATATCCGGCTTTTGGTCCAGCACGGCAAGTGAACCCACCCTGACGCAGTCACCGGGCATACCGCTCGAAGCAAATGCCGTGACGCCTTCCAGCGGATATGCATAGGGAAATACATCAACCGGTGAATGCAGGGAAATGCTGTGGGACGCCGCACTTCTCTGATGCGCCGGTGCCACGATATAGACTTTTCCGAATCGCCGCGTCGCCTTTGCCAGCCGCAAAAGGCCATCTGCCTCAATTCCGTCATCATTTGTCAGCAGGATTGTTTTCATCTACTCTTTCCCTTCGTACTCTCATATCGGATACTCCCTCAGCCGCCGAGCGCTGCGAACGCCGCCTCGGCCTCTTCCAAGACACCGATATTGCCGACGCATTCCCGCGCTTCATCGGAAGCCTCCCGGTACAGCTGCCTTGCACGTTCGATCTTCTTTCCGCTGTCCTTGTTAACCTCACCGATCGCATTGATGGCATCGATCACTGTCTGTGCCTGCTGCGCAGGATCCTGACCGGTGGTTGCGCTCGTTGCGGTTCCGGAAAGATGATAACAAAAGACCGGCATGCCCTTTTCCACATAACTGTAGATCTGTTTCGCAGCGCTGTAGGGCAGGTTTACACAGCCGTGGGAACCGCTGGTCTTGTAGATATCGCCGCCAAAGCTGTCGCGCCAGACTGCATCATGCAGGCCGATATTGTTGTTAAACGGCATCCAGTAGGAAACCGGCGTTTCGTAGTTTTCGCCCACAAGCATGGCGTTGCGCTCTTTG
Organism: Lachnospiraceae bacterium; assembly: GCA_016282215.1. Lineage (GTDB taxonomy): Bacteria > Bacillota > Clostridia > Lachnospirales > Lachnospiraceae > RGIG7926. The sequence continues at coordinate 7,677 of JAEEKC010000259.1, read as the reverse complement.
TAGGTAATGCTGTAAGTCCCTTCCGGGGTATTGAAACCACGGCTTTCATTTCCGGTCACACAGTCGGTATCAAAAACACGCGTGCCGTCTTTATACACAAAGACATGCTGTGCGGTCAGGTTCACTTCCACATAGGAACCTCCCCAGTCCCGCTCGCTGTGGGACGCAGCCTTTTGATGATAAACCGGCTCCCGCTCACCGCTCTCGCCGTTTTCGATCATCTCCTTCAGGGCTGCCTGCTCCGCCGGCACATCCATCCACCAGCCGTAATCCCCGCCGGTGACGGTCACATCCGAACCATAACTGGTATGCAGAGTGCGCTTCCCGAAGATCGTATCATATTTCTTTTTCAGGCCGGTCACATATTCATCCACCTTCGCCCCATCCAGGGTGACGTCCCCGGTCTCATAATTCATATCCAGCCAGTCACAGAGCACATTTCCGTCAATGACTTCCTTGTTTTCCCCGAAATCATAAGTAATATTGATCTTTGCGTATTTCCGGGAATTCGCTGACAGTTTGGTCAGGATCGGATCATCTTCGTAGACCTGTGGTTTTTCATAGCACCCCTGTTCATCAAGGTCTATTTCCGTCAAAAGTTCATCTACAGCCTGTGTGATGACCGAGAGCGTTTTTTCTTTATTGAGCTGATTTCCTTCTACGGCCGGTGTTACCTGAAATCCCGCCAGGGGATCATACTCTGATAACCCCGCATCCTGCGGCGCATTCGCAAAGTCTTCGGAAAAACCACGCAATTTGGCGACGGCCTGCTCTAATGCCTCTTTATGATAACCGTAAAGACCGCTGATCTCGTGATGATTTTCTTTTTTCCCGAGCACGCCTGAAAGACCGCTGAAAAAGCCCTGTCCTTTCAGTACCTCGTCAAGCCCCTCCGTATTGGAAACCTTCACGCCGATGGCATCACCTGTGATCTGCTCCGTGATATAACCGCCGTCAGCCTTGCGTTCTTTCACTGCGATCCGGTATTGCCGCATTCTGCCTTCGAGCTCTTCCACCGTCATCCCGGACGCATCGATCCCGTTGATGATGGTGCCACGGAAAAAGTGTTTCTTTCCATAGGCAGAAGTAATGGCAACCGCTAAAATAAAAAAGGCCGCGACGATCCCCGAAAAAACGATCAGGAAACGTTTCGCATCGAAATGCCGTCTTTTCCTGCGCCGATAGGTGGTTTTCTGATAGCTGCCACTACTGCTTCTGTAGCCGCCCCCGGTCCTGCCGCTGCTTTGCCGGCTGCCCGAACGATAACTGCTGCTCCTGCTTGTGCTACGACTGCTGTTTCCACTTGTACTACGCCTGGTGCTTCCACTTAAGCTGCGGCTGCTGCCGCTTGTGCTACGGCTGCTGTTTCGGCTGCCGGTTTTGATACCACTGCCCGTGCTGCTGCCGGTACGGCTCCCACTTCTGCCGCCGCCCGCAGCGCTGCCGCTCCGGCTACCGGTTATGCTGCCACTACCAGTTTTTCCCGCAGCCGCTTTTCTTCTTTTGTTTGTATCCTCACTCATGAGATCACTTCACTTTTATGGTTAGTTTTCAATCGCCTTCAAAATCCCGTCATAATCAAAATGCTCCGCACATGCTTTCAGTCTTTCAAAACGGCTGTCTTCGCCCAGGGGCATGCTGTATTTATCTGCCTCTTTCATGGCCGTCTCGAGCATATTGCAGTCCATGTTCTCCGCCGCATTCTGAATATCGGAAAGGAGTCGTTTGATGGTTGCATCATTAGCCGGGATCTTGCTCTGAACCTTCTCCTTTTCCGCAGCGGACTGGTGCAAAAGATCCAGCACTTTGCCCGGATCATTACTGTCATCATATTTGCTGCTGCCGGACGCCTCTTTCTCTGTCAGGTCATCTGCTCCCTGATTTTCATTTTCCTGCGTCGCTGCGTCTTCGTTTTCTTTCCCGTTTTGGTCAGCAGCCTCTTTTTCCGCAGCCGCGGACAGCTGCTTTGAATGCATCTCCTTGTTCTGCTCTTTCGCACCCTGCTCTTTCACGCTCCAGATGACATGGGTGATCTTTCCCTCTTCATCCCGCTCAGAAACCATCAGCCTTCCCTGCCAGATACGGCCATCACTGATCTTGAAATCGTGGGTGATAAAACGTGTATCGCCCATTCTTTTTTGCAGCGTATCAAAATTCACAAAGGCCAGCACATCTTCCCTGCTCTCCTTTGCGCTGATCTGTGTCATCAGACCATTGAGCAGCTGCTTCGCATTACTGTTGCTTTCCCCATAGTATTCCTTTACCTTTTCATCCTGATTGCACAGTTCAACAAAGCAGTTATTTTTCACATCAATGTCCTGAACCCAGAGATAATCACCTGCCATGGCAGTCAGTTCTGCGCTCATCCTGCCGATCTCCATCTGATCTTTGCTCACCACGGCAGCCTTTTCGATCAGGTTTTTATAATAACTGATGATCATCTTACTGAGTACATAGCCCGCGAAGATCATGACAAACATTTCCAATGTCAGTCCGCCGATACGGCTGAGGAAATAGGCAAGCGCCGTGTCAACATCATTTCTTCTCTCGGCGAAATAAGGCGCCATATGCCAGGTGGCAAATACCATGAAACAGTAGTTGACAACAACAGAAATAGAATAGAGCTTAAAGTCACAAAACTCCAGACTCAGGAGCGGGATCAAAAACCAGCAGATAAAGATCGTCAGATGAGCGCTGTCCATCACTACCAGCAGGACATCGATAGCCAGCAGCGCCAGCATACTTGTCAGAACCGATCCTGCATGGCTTCGAAGCATGGCCTTGTGGATCATTGCCAGGATCAGCATAAACAACGACACCAGCAGAGCCGTCAGATACGTAACTCCCTGAAAGAAATTCAAATACACCGCCAGGGCGATCAGCGGTCCCACACCGATACAGATCCACAAAACGCTGTTCAGCGATTCGTTGATCTTCCTTCGGTTGTCACTCATGAATTGTTCAAATTCTGAAGAAATGTTTTTTTCGTTCATACCATCACCCCTCAATTGATCAGCACCTGGTTGGCTCATTATTTTTATATCGGACATTACACTTCTCTTTGATCAGTAGTTTATCGGCCACGTATTTTCATACCGGCCTTTTCAGATCTTCCAAAAGCTTTTCAAAATAAGCAGGGAGCGGTGCGCATGTCTCCACCCATTCATTTGTCCTCGGATGCAAAAAGCCAAGCTCATACGCATGCAGGCACTGTCCCGCAGCTCCGTCCGGGAGCCTTAGCAGTCCTGCCTCTTTGATATTCCGCTTTCCGTAGACTTCATCGCCTAAGAGCGGATGTCCGATCTTTGTCATATGGACGCGGATCTGATGCGTCCGGCCTGTTTCCAGCCTGCATTCTATATAGGCCAGTTTGTCGAATTGCATGAGCACCTTATAATGCGTCACGGCCCGTTTTCCGTCCGGCAATACCGCCATCTTTCTGCGGTCTTTTTTATCCCTTCCTATGGGACAGTCAACCGTGCCTTCTTCTTCGTCAAAAGTGCCCCAGACCAGTGCCCGGTATGCTCTCCTTAAGCTGTGCTCTGCCAGCTGCTGCGCCAGTTGGCGATGTGCCTGATCATTTTTGCAGATGATCAGGGAACCGGTGGTATCCATATCGATCCTGTGCACGATCCCCGGCCGCAGGACGCCATTGATCCCGGAAAGCTGTCCTTTGCAATGATAGAGCACCGCATTGACCACGGTATCCGTCATATGTCCCGGAGCCGGATGTACCACCATTCCTTTCGGCTTGTTGATCACAAGCACATCTTCATCCTCATAGAGGATATCAAGCGGGATATCCTGCGGCTCCACCGAAAGCTGCGCTGCAGGCGGCAGGATCACCTCGATATTCTCACCAAAACTGATCTTGTAACTGGGTTTGACTGCTTTACTCTCAACCAGAACACTGCCGTCTGCGATCAGTTTTTGCAGATAGCTGCGGGAATGCTCAGGGAGCAGTGCGGCAAGCAGTTTGTCGATCCGCTCACCTTCCATATCCTCTTCCGCCTCGATCAGCACGCGGCGCTGCCCTGTTTCCTCCACGCTCATATATCAGATCCCTTAATGAATTATTTGCTTATTGACTCCGTATCCTCTTCAGCCTGCACATCCTGCTTACCGTCTTTTTTCTTCCGGGATAAAAACTCCATATCCTCATCCTTCCAGACAAACAGAACAAAAATACAAAGCAGTGCGACGCCTACGGTCACACAGATATCCGCCACGTTGAATACCGGAAAGTTGATCAGTGAAAAGTACAAAAAGTCTATGACATAAGACAGTCTGATCCGGTCGATCATGTTTCCGATGGCACCTGCCGCGATCATGGACAGGCAGATATGCCATATCATATACCGCTTTCCCACCGGAACCTTTGCCAGGACAACAACAATGACCGCCAGCATGATCGCCGCTACCAGGATGAACAGAATGCTTGCATTTTCCAGCATGGAAAACGCCGCGCCCTTATTCTCCAGATAATGCAGCTGAAAAACCCCGTCCCAGATGATCTTATCCGGCTGTCCCTGCAGGCTGCTGACTGCCGCTGCCTTGGTCAGCTGATCTGCGATCAGTAAAACAGCCGTAAAGATCACATCAAAAACAAACCAGGCCATCTTCGGACTCTTATCCTGCGTCTTCGTACTCATACTGTCTGATTCTCCATTGCCTATTCTCCTTTACTCCTTCAGATCCTCTTCGGAAACATAGATCTCTCCGATGCCTGCGAGGAGTTCTTCATCGGTCACATCGGTCTCTACTACCGCCTTGCCGATCTTTTTCAACAGGACAAAGCGGATCTTACCGCCATCCATTTTCTTATCGTTTTTCGTCAGCTTCAAAATCTCCTGCGGATCGATATCCCGCACGGTGATGGGCAGATCAAAGGGCACGAACATGTCCCGGATCTCATAATACTCATCGAAAGAAAGAAGCTGTCTTTTATAAGAGATAAACGCCGCAGCCACACTGCCGAGCGCCACACATTCCCCGTGCGTCAGCGAAAAGCCTTTTGCCTTTTCAATGGCATGTCCGATAGTATGTCCGAAGTTCAAAAGTGCGCGCTCACCTGCTTCCATCGGGTCCTTTTCCACCACTCTTCTCTTGATGTCACAGCTGTCTGCGATCAGCTGACGCATCACCTCAGGCTCTTTATCATCGATCTCATACAGGTTATTGATCAAAAATCCGTAAAAGTTGCCGTCTTTGATCAGACCGGCCTTGAGTACCTCCGCCATTCCGCAGGCAAACTCCCGCTTCGGAAGACTTGAAAGCACCGCCGTGTTGATATAGACCAGACGCGGCATATGGAAGGCGCCCGCCATATTCTTGTAATTGTCAAAATCCACGCCGGTCTTGCCGCCGACACTCGAATCCACCATGGCCAGAAGGCTGGTGGGAATCTGGATAAAATCAATGCCTCTTAAATAGGTGGCCGCAGCAAACCCTGCGGTATCTCCCACAACACCCCCGCCAAGTGCAACGATCACATCTTTTCTGTCGAATTTTCCCTCGATCAGATGGGTATAGATCTTTTGCACGGTTGCCAGGTTTTTATTCTGCTCTCCTGCTTCAAAGGCAAAAATCGAAACTTCGGAGAACACCCCGGAAAGCTTTTCTTTCACCGCCTCAGCATACAGCGGTTCCACATTCGTATCCGTGATGATGCAGGCCTTTTTTCCCGCCAGTCCCAGCGCTTCTATTTCGCCGGGCAATGCGTCAAAGGAATCCCCGATAACGATGTCATAATCTTTTCCCATGGGATTTTTGACATTCATGCGACCGCCTTTTTCTGTTTCTTTTCCACTCATTTCTTTTCCGTTTCCCCTATTATCACTTTTTTAATTCCCATATCTAAAAACTTCCTGCCAAGATAGGCAGGAAGCGTTTCATTACTACTGTCAGCTCACTTTCCGGGCATTTGCCCCTTAGCTTATATCTCATCGGAAAACTCCGTTTCCTTTTATGATCGGATCTCTCAGCCTTCCGGTGTAATGCTCGGTACATCAAAACTGCCTGCCAGAATATCCTGGAAATCTCCGGAAATATCAACGCTGGGCGGTGTGATGATGAAAATATAATGGGAAATCTTCTGAAGATTGCCCTTGATCGCATAGCAGGAACCTGAGGTAAAGTCGATAATGCGCTGTGCTACATCCACATCCACGCCTTCAAGGTTTAATACCACGGTACGCTCAGCAAGCAGTGTATCCGTAATCTCTCTGGAATCTTCAACATTTACCGGCTTGATCACACAAACTTCCATACCCTCATTCCCTCTCTTCTGCTGTTTCATCTGTGTTACTTTTTCACGGCTGCGAAGTACTCTCGGCTGACTCCTGACGGGATCATCATCCTCTTCTTCCGCTTCAGGCGGTCTTGAGAAAAGACTCCGTTTCGGCTTTACTTCAACCTCTTCATCCTCGTCATCGTAACCATCATCGTACAGATAATCATCATTATCCGGATCATCCTCGTTCAAGTTAATCCCCTTGATCATCTTGTCCATCAAGCTCATGTTTCCATTTCCTCCATGTCATTCTATTATTGATTTAACCAATCCGATAAATGCTTAAACCGGGTATGAACGCTGTCCGAAGATCGCTGTTCCGACTCTGACGAAGGTCGCACCTTCCTGAACGGCAACCTCAAAGTCTCCCGTCATACCCATGGAAAGAATATCCATGTAAACATTATCAATGTTTTTCCCTGCGATGTCAACAGATAATTCTCTTAATTTCCTAAAATACACGCGGTTTTCCTCGGGATTTTCCACAAAAGGAGCGATGGTCATCAGTCCCCTGATCCGCACGCCGGGAAGCACTGCGATCTGCTGCGCAAGCTTCTCTGTCTCTGATGGCGCAAGCCCGAATTTTGACTCTTCTCCCGCCACATTGACCTCTAACAGGATATCACAGGTCACGCCCTTTTTTACGGCCTCTTTGCTGATCTCCTCGGCAAGTCTTAAGGAATCCACGCTATGGATCAGCGCTACCTTGCCGACAATTTATTTGACTTTGTTGCGCTGCAGATGTCCGATCAGATGCCACTCGATATCTTTGGGCAGAATCTCCTCCTTTTCGCAAAGTTCCTGCACCTTGTTTTCGCCGAATATCCTGACACCGGCATCATAAAGCTGCTGAATATCCGATGCCGGATGTGTTTTGGACACCGCGATCAGCACCGGCTCTGTCTTTGCGCTGCCCGCACTTTTTCCCTGCTCATAGGCTGCGCGAAGGCGGGTGGATACGCTGTTGTAGTTCTCTATAAGACTCATGGGTTCTCCTTTACTCGTTGAGCACCTGATCCGGTTTTACACTTGCCGCGTCAAGCACGATAAAGTCGTATTCCGCCAGGCCGTAACGTGTGTTGGACTTAATGATCGAATACTCATCGTTCTGATACAATATCGTGATCACGGTGAAATCTGCATATCCCTTGTTCATGTTGTAAACACCGGTCAGTGTGCTCATACGGCTCACATTATAGATGGGATCACCGGTTTCCGGCATGACGATCCGGTCGCCAGCATGGAAGGTCTCCATATCTACATAATAGAATTCATCGTCATTATGATAGATCTTGCAATCCACAAAGACGTCTTTCTCATTTCCGTTTTCGTCGATCTCACGCCGCCAGAAACCGCCATCCTTGGAATTGCGGGAATCCATCCTG
>JAEEKC010000258.1 GCA_016282215.1 Lachnospiraceae bacterium | reverse complement strand
CTCTGCAGTCTCTTTTACTGCTGCATTGTTTTCAAAAAAGATATCCGCTCTGCCCTCTGCCGCCGTTTCGTTTTCCAGGGCGGTATTTGCCGTATCAGCCAAAGCTGCTTCATTTTGCAGCGCAGTCATTACCAGTTCATCCAACGCCGCCTCATTTTCCAGCGCTGTGCTGACTGCTGCACCTGTAGCGTTCTCGTTCTCAAGTGCCGTATCAACACTCTTGCCGAGCGCTGCCTCATTTTCCAGCGCAGTCATTCCTGCATCACCAAACGCCTCTGCGTTCTGACCGGCAACAAGGGCCGCCAGGGCCGCATCCATCTCCGCTTCCGAATCCAGGTCCGACGTCTTGACATGTTTGGTCACTTTGACCGGCTCCGGTATTTCTTCCGGAATCTCAAATGCATCTTCATCCGCGCCGGACAATCCGAGTATTGCATCAATCTGGCTTTCTTCACTATTTTCCTCGTCCGATACCATTTCCTGACCAGCTGATTCTTTTGTCTCTTCCGGCAGTGTACTCTTTTCTTCTGACTGTTGTATATCCTTTTCGTCATCCGTTTGTGAATCTTCATCTGCCAATAAGGCATCGATCAATTCATCAGACGATTCCCGGTCTTTTCCTTCGTCCGTCATTGCAGCTTCATCGCGAACATTCTCTGCTCCGATTTCAGGCTGCGGGATTTCCGCCTGCTCGGTCTCCGCCTGCTCGGTCTCTGCCTGCATGGTCTCCGCCTGCATGGTCTCCACCTGCTCGGACTCCGCCTGCATGGTCTCCGGCGATGCGCTCTCCGGCGATGCACTCTCCTGCTGAGCACTATCCACCTGCTGCTCTAACTCCATATCGGCGAGTGCTTCGGCAGCAAGCACCTGAGATGTGATATCTTCAGCACCAAGTCCCGCCTGAAACGAATTTTGATCCTCGTCTTTTCCAAGCAATTCATCAATAACAGCATCCACCGTTTCATCATCCGGCATCTGCTCCTCATCCGGATCCGAATCCCGTTCTGCAGCATCGGCGCTTTTTTCACCATCATCCACGCGTCCGAAGATCCGCTCGTTCTCCCCATCTGCTTTCGGGATCGTGCCAAAACCCATGGGCTGGAAGGAGGCCCGGATCTCATCGATCGTAGGTGGCTGGGTGTTTTCATGCCTTGCAAAAAAGTCCCTTGCGGTTTCCGAATGGAATACTTCTCCTTCAACCTGCTCCTGTTCCTGAGCCCCAGCTTCCTCTTCCTCGAACCGGTCATTGCCAAGACTCTCGCTTACCATTCGGTCTTTTCTGCTCTCACTCTTTTTTTGTTGCGCCAGCGTATTCTCTGCCTGGGAAGATGCGTTCGCCAGTGCCTCTTCCACCACACGCGCTTCTTTCACGCCGGCTGAAACCGCAGAAGCCGTCTCTTTTAAGTCCTCATGCTTGCTGTTGAGCATATCATATAAAAAGACAACCTCCTCATGGGACTTATGGATATCCTCCATGACGGTATCGGTATACTCGGAAACCGCATTGATCTTTTCATTCGTCAGCCGCTCCAATGCCCGCTCCGTTTTTTCCACAGAGTACTGGCTCGTCTCTTCCACGATATCAGAGACCTGCTCCTTGACATCTTTCATTTCCTTGTCGATCAGTTCGCGGATCTGCTTTTTCGTCACTTCCGGATCGATCTGCTCAAGTTCGCTTCCCATTTCGGGCATAATATAACTGACAACGGAGACGATCGCTCCTGCTGCCAGCAGTATGATATTCAGTGTTCCAATTCCCATATTTGATTACCGTTTATTCCTGTCTTTCTTGTTTCTTTGGATTCATCGAATCCTGTGTGATATCCGATCTTTTGATCCTTTCTTTATACATCTGCGTGAAAATCCGATATTTTCTTGCGGATCACTCTGCCTTCTACCGGAATCTCATCCGCTTTGCTCTGGGTTTCTTCCTGCCTTGCGCGTGCCTGTCTTCTTCTTGCACCGCCATCTCCGGCATACTCATTGCTGCCGCCGTCTGCGGCATCTTTTTGAGACTGCCGCGTATCCACATCTGTTGTCCCATTGACCTGCGATGCTTTTTCGGCATTCTTTTTGTCCACCTCGCTCTGGAACACGGACTGGTTCACAACGCCCTGGTGGTCTTCGTTATACTTCTGGATCGCCAGATCCTGCGGTCTGGTCATCGCCAGGTTATAGTCGACTACGCTGATGTTCATGTGGCATCCTCTCTGTTATCTCCCTCTATTATGCCCCTCATCAGTCACCTTCGGTGACAGCCGTCTCGCCTGCCGGCTCGGTCCGCGCTGAGCAAGCGCCACTGGCGCTTAGCGCCCCCCAGGGGGAAGCCTTTTTCTTTCTCGTATATCTATCATTATCCGCATACTACATTAATAGCTTCCCATCCGGATATCGCCCTTGTCGTAGAAGAACCGGCAATAGCTTGCCTCTTTCTTCAGGCTGACGGATTCTTCACCGATCACGATCTTGGTGCCGGGATATGCGGTATCACGCACGCGTACACAGGATTCGCTTTTATCCTGCATCAGATCCTCTAGCCCTTCGAGTTCTTCGTCATCTGCTGTCAGCTTTTCATCAATCTGCTTGGCTGCCTGCATCAGGGACTGTACATACTGCATCTGTTCCGGCGGAAGTTTCACGCCGGCTTTGATCTTCTCTACCGCACCGGTAAGGGTCGTCTGGATCGTGGTGCGTTTCTTCTGCATCTCCATCATTTCTTTTTGGAGCTGCGCATAGCGGATCTTCATCGCCGGATCCACACCGACCTCCACGACCGTATCCGCTCCCATGGCCGAGCCTAAGATCCTGCAGGAAACCTGCGAAGTGGCCCGCACCATTCCGCCTGCGATAAAGCCCTTCTTACCGTCCACCTTGACTTCGTTTTTGGCATTGACTTTGCTGTGCAGGATGGAATCCGTTTCCACAAAAGTCCCCGCTTCAACTTCAGCATTTTCAATAAACTTCGAGACCACGCTGCCGCCGGCCACGAGTTTTCCGCGGTTCATGCCGTTCATGCCCATGGCAATGACAATATTGCCGCCGGCCGTCAGATTAGCGCCTTCCACAACACCCCGCACTTCGATATCACCGGTAGCTGTCACTGAAAAACCGGTCTGCACGTTTCCGCCCACGACCACACTGCCTTCCGCATTGATATTGCCTGTGGCAGTTCCTACGTTTTCCACTTCATAAACATCCGAAACAAATACCTTGCCGCCGGCCAGCATGACATGTCCGTTGATCTGGCTGCGAAGCTCCGTCTTATCCTCAGAAACATCGATCTTCATCCCGTATTTCAGAACCAGATGCTTGACCTGTCTGGGACGTTCCATTTCACCGAAAACCGTATAACCCGGCTCACCCTTATCCTCGGGATGCAGTCTTGCCAACAGTTCGCCTGCCTTACAATGATTGATCGTATTTAAGTTAAAAAAGTCAACGGAACCGTCTTCTTTTCTTTCAGGCCTTGCGGTCAGATCCGTATTGAAAAAGTATTCAATGCTTGCATCGGTGCCGTGACGCGGGGGCTTTCCTTTTGCCACAACAACGTCCTTGCAATACTCCCTGTTTGCGACAAAGGCTGCGATGGCCTGCTGATCGATTCCCATCTTGATCTTCTGAAAAGTCAGATCCTTGATGATCTCTTCCATCCCCATCACACTGCCACCGGTACTCGGTGCATAAAAACGCGCCGTGGCGGTCATCCTGTCCGGAGACACCGAAACCACCATGGTTTCCTGCTCAGCATAAATCGGCGTCGGCATCAGCGGCACAATGGTCGGTCCGGACTGCGGCAGCGACTGGATCGCCGCATACACAGCCTTGATGTCAAATTGAGCGATGCGCTTAGACTGCAGATAAGCAGTCACTTCATTGATATCCAGTTCATCTCCGCCATCGGTTGCCGGATACAACTCAAGTCCCGTTCCGACAGATGATATATTCAAACGAAAAAATGAATTCATGCTG
>JAEEKC010000257.1 GCA_016282215.1 Lachnospiraceae bacterium | reverse complement strand
GAAGGTTGTCACCTGCCTGATCTGACCGTCCTTTAAATACTCTATGGAGTTCGACGTCACGATCCAGTATACATCCCGCTCCTTATCCCGTTTGATCTTTGATATGACATCACTGGTCAGTCCTTCGTCCCTGCCGATCCTGCGGATGCCCGTATTATCAATGGCATAAATCCCGTCGCCATCCGTTCCGGCATAGATGATGCCGCCTTTCCCCTGTTCTACGCAAAGGAATACCGGATTTCTGGCACCTTCCTCTGCCCCCACGGTTCGTCTGATCGTTCCGTTTCCGATCACGGCAAGTCCACCGTTCGTTGCTGCCAGAACCAGTCCGTCAGGCTGTACGGTAATATCTCTGATCTCATTATCCGGCATGCCATTTGCCGTATTAAAAACCGTAATATTCCAGTTCCTGTCAATATGAAGCAGGCCCTTGTTATTTGTATAAGTGCCGACCCACAGATCATTGGCATATCCCTTGGCCAGACATCTGACTCTGGTATCTCCGATGGCTTCCGTCAATTTGTTTTCCAAAGGCCGGCCGTCATTATCGATAATGTTCAGTCCGTGATCCGTGCCGATAAACAGTCTGTTTTTCCAAAGACAGGCCGCATTTACCACCACGTCTGAAAAACCGGCCTGCTGCATCACATCCGTAAAATGATTCGTCACGATCTTCATGATCCCCTGTGTGGAAGATGCAAACCACATATTCCCCTGATAATCAGAGGTCATCATTTCGATCCCGCTGTCGATGGAAAGATCATCAAGGAGAACAAACCTTTGTTTCTCATCAAGGTACCCTGCCTGATTCACCGAAGCGATCCAGATACGGTTACAGTCGAAACTGATCCAGTGAACGCCTACCAGCGGATTGACATCGATTTTCTTCAGCTTAAACACGTCTGCGCCAAAGTCTCCGTAATAAACGCTGCTGCCTTCCGTGCCCATATAAAGCTTGCCGGATGCATTCGGATCTGCCAGGATCGTCGTGATCTTTTCAACGCCCAGCTCCTCGCTGCTGTAAATCTTTGTCACGATCCTGTTTTCGATCAGAAAGATCAGGCCGCTTTTGGTCTGGCCGTAGATACGTCCTTCCTGATCCGACTCCAGTTTCAGGACTCTCTCTTCCTTCAGCCTTTCATTATGTACCTGCTGGATCTTCAGCTCACGGTCCGCATAGCAGACCCCGGCCGTGGTTCCGATAAAGACATCGCCATCTGAGTCCTCTGCAAAAATACGGATGGATGACGAAGGCAATCCGTCTTTATAAGTAAGATGGGTTCTCTTTTCCCCATCGATCACAACCACGCCGTTATCATTGGTGCCGACCCAGATCCTGCCGAGACTGTCTTCAAACAGACCCCGGCCGTTGGCCAGACCGTCAGATGACTCGAGCCTGGTAAAGTTATTGCCGTCAAACCGCATGATACCGCTGTATGCGCCCACCCAGATATAACCATCGGACGCGCCGAGAATGAAATTCGCCTCCGAAGCAGGCAGCCCGCTGTCCGCATCATAGACCTGTGACGTGTACATGGTGTTTTCAAGCTGACCGGTTGCGGCATACCCGCCGCCTTCAGGGGGCATTGTATCTTCCGGGGTCGCAGCATCCTCTGCCCTGACTTTTCCGGATAACAATCCCGTTATCAGTAAAATGCATGCCAGACAGAGGATATACTGTATGAAATTTCTCCTGTTACTCCTGCTTTTCAAAAAAAGCCTCCTAAATAAACAACTTTGCCTTAGATATCCGGATTATACTTCTTCAGCACAACCTTCACTTCCGGCAGCGCCTCCATAAACACTTCCACACATTTCGGATCAAACTGCGTGCCTTTTCCTTCTTCTAAGATCGCCAATGCTTTCTCCAAAGGAAATGCCGGTTTATAGACACGCGGACTTGTTAACGCATCAAACACATCGGCCACCGCCATGATACGCGCTGAAAGTGGGATCACTTCGCCATGAATGCCTTCCGGATATCCCTTGCCGTCCCATCTTTCATGATGATAAGCAGCCATATTCCGGGCTTCCTTCAGATAGTTATCGCCCTCCACCGTATTGATGGCATGCTCCATGATCTGCTTGCCTGCGGTGGTATGTTTTTTCATGATCTCATATTCTTCATCCGTTAGCTTACCCGGTTTGTTGAGAACGCCGTCCGGTACATTGATCTTGCCCACATCATGAAGGGGCGCGCTCCGCACAACATCTGACATAAACTTCGGCGTGATCTTAGATGCATAATATCCCTTTTTCTTCAGACCTTCCACAATGATCTTCACATAGGCGGCAGTCTTTTGTACATGAGCGCCCGTGTCGGAGTCACGGCTTTCCACAAGATCCGCCATGGTAATGATCAGACCGTCCTGCATCTTCATGGTGGAATCGGAAAGGCGGCGGATATTGCGCATCTGCTCCGCCTGCTCTTTTGTCATTCTGGAAATGGAACGGAAGAGATTTTCCACTTCATCGCCGGTATGAATTCCAAGTCTGCGGAATGCCTTCACATCCTCATCCATACTTTCCTGGGTATCTGACGCACCCACAAAGCGGTCCATCCACCTCATGATGGATTTGATGGGAAAAATGATATGATACTCCGCCAGCCAGATGGCAAATACCATGATCAAAACGAGAAGTGATAAGAATACCGAAGCCATTTCCGCAAAAAAGCTGCGCTTCATGATATTGAGGGTATGCATGTCCACATCCGCACCCACATAGCCGGCACATCTTCCGGAGGAATCATAAACCGGCTGATAAGCTGTCAGCAGATAACCGAATTTATCATCTGTGATAAAGGGCTCCACTTCTTCCCCGCGCATCAGCGCAGGCACACTGTCAAGCAGTCCCTCGTCAAAGGTTATGACGCTGCCGATCTGCTCAGCATCATAGCCGTTTGCATCCAGGTCAAAGACCACCTGGCAGCCATCCTCACGGATCTTATATACATATAGATATGTAATGTCCGTCGAACTGCCGAGGATT
>JAEEKC010000256.1 GCA_016282215.1 Lachnospiraceae bacterium | reverse complement strand
TCCGGCAGTTTGGAGGATTTCGCCTCCCGGACTGTTTCCTTCTTTCCGGCCGAACCGGTTTTCTTCCATCCTGCCTTATCATCTTTCGTATAATAAATATGATCCTTTGCCACATCGGCCCGCAATTTATCCTCACGCTGCAGCACATCAAGGGGCTTACTCAAGTAATCATCAAAGCCCGCTGCCAGATAGGTTTCTTTCGCACCGGTCACGGCATTGGCCGTCAGAGCGATCACCGGCGTTTCCTTCGGCACGATCTTTTCATCCTTCAGGATCTTCAGTGTCTCTATACCGTCCATCCCGGGCATCATGTGATCTAAGAAGATCAGATCGTAATGCTTGTTTTTGATCATCTCGATGCCTTCGGCGCCGCCTCCTGCGGTATCCGGCTTCACACCGTAGATCTTCATCAGATTCCGGAATACCTTCAGGTTCATTTCATTATCATCCACCACCAGGATGCTGGTATCCTTGATCCGCATCGTCCTGTTTTCCGTCCGCTGAACGGATGCATGTTTCATCCGCTCTTCATAATCGCCGATGGGCAGTGCATCCACGATCTGCTGATTGATGGTGAAAGAAAATTCCGAACCTTTTCCGTACTGACTGTCCACAACCAGTTCGCTGTCCATCATATCCAGAAGCCTTGTCACGATGGCCATGCCAAGACCGGTGCCCTCAATGTTGCGGTTTCTCTTTTCATCGATCCTCTCAAAGGATTCAAAGAGTTTTTTCATATCCTCTTCTTTGATGCCAACGCCGGTATCCTTCACGGCCACAAAGAGCTCGATCAGGTTGCCCTCGTGCCCTTCATCCTTCATGATCAGTGTCACGCTGCCTTTTTCCGTATATTTCACGGCATTCGTGAGCAGATTCATGATGATCTGCGTCAGCCGCACATCATCGCCCAGCAGTGTCGTAGGAAGGTTTTTATCGATATCGAGCGTAAAGGTCAGGCCTTTGCTCCTGGCCCTTTCCGAAATGGAATTATACAGATTCGTGATCAGATCAGCTGTATCATAGGATACGTTCATCAGCTCCATCTTGCCGTCTTCGATCTTGGAAAAATCAAGAATACTGTTGATCAGCGAAAGCAGGGTCTTGCCCGCCGATCTGATATTGTAGGAATAATCCAGGATATCCGGATTGTCAGCCTCCCGCAGGATCATCTCATTCATGCCGAGGATGGCATTGATGGGCGTCCTTATCTCATGGGACATATTGGCCAGAAACTCACTCTTAGCCCTGTTGGCCGCATCTGCGATCCGGATCTGCATGGTCAGAGAGGTGGACATGGCCTGCAGACTTCTTGAAAGCACGCCCACTTCATCGTCCCCGCCCGTCTTCATGGTCATGCTGTAGTCACCGTTTGCGTAGCGGTCCGCTACCTCGGTCATTTTTTTCAAAGGCTCGATCACGGTCCGGATGGTGTAGATACTCAGCAATATCGTGATGCACATGATGATAAAGGCGATGATCAAAATCTGCCAGATCAGACTGTTCTGCGGCTGGTTGATCTCAGAGAGCGGCGCATAGACACCGAGGATCATGCCGTTTCGAAGTCGCCGCAGGATCACTTTTCTGCTGATGCCGTCTTCTCCCTTATATACCCACGCTTTTTCCAGCTCTGCGTTCATCATGGTGTCAACATATTGTTTATCCTGCTGCGACAGCTGATCATAATCTTTTCCATCCGGGAATTTTTCATGATAGATCAGGTCTCCGTTTGCCGTCATCAAAAAGGCCCGTCCGGTATCATAGACGGAAATCTCCTTCGTTACCTCCCGCAGCAGTTCCATGCTGATATCCATGCCCATGATGCCGACGGTATAGTTTTGATAATAATAGGGAATGATGTAGGAGATCATCTCCACGCCCAGATTTTTGTTAAAATAGGGATCCATCCACATGGCCCTTCCCGCTTCCACGGGGACGTAGTACCAGCCTACATGCTCGATGTCGTCTTTCTCATACAGGCTCATATCCGTCGGTTCGCTGGATACCCAGGAACCATCGTCGAGATTGATGGTATACCAGAAGCCACCCGTCGGGCCATAGTCATCCGGGTTATAACGCAGATAAACCGCCATGGCTCCCCGGGTGTTCTCCGCGATACTTTTTCCGAGTTCCGCTATATCATGGGTATACATATCCCGCTGCGGCTCAGAAGTCAGAAACTGGTTATAAGTCTCCGCACGTTTGATGGCATAATTATAGATCGTATCCACCGACTGCTCCGTGGAATTAAATCTGTCGTCTATTGCATTTGCGCATTTTTCTGCAGAAATTTCCAGGATCTCCTCCGAGTCCTTATCCAGAATGGATTTTGTCCTTGATGTGACAGTGATCAAAAGACCCACGGTTACAAGTACCGTGATGCCGATAATGACAAATGATATCTTCGTCTGAATTGATTTCATCTTACAATTTCCCCATACATATCCGGCCTTCTGTCACGGAAAATCCCCCAGGACAGCCGCATATCAGCCTGCTCATCAAGATCAAAGGTTTCCGTGATCACGCCTTCCTCATCCCTGCCTGCATCGGCTTTCAGCTCGCCTGTGATATCCGTGATAAAGGACGATCCATAAAAGACAAGCGCCGAAGACTGCATGTTGTTTTCAGGGCAGGGCACTACGTCTTCCCTGCCGATCCGGTTCGCCGCGATCACAGGCACAAGGTTTGCCGCCGCATGTCCCTTCATGGCATTTCGCCAGTGGGGCATGGAATCGCCTCCGAGCACCGGCTCGCTGCCGATGGCCGTGGGATAGAATAAAAGCTGCGCTCCCTGCAGCGCCATGGCGCGCGCGCATTCCGGGAACCACTGATCCCAGCAGATGCCCACGCCGATCTTTGCAAACGACGTATCCCATACTTTAAAACCGGTAT
>JAEEKC010000255.1 GCA_016282215.1 Lachnospiraceae bacterium | reverse complement strand
TCGCCGCCGTTAGCCGGTGCTGCAGAATCCTCACCATCAGCCGGCTTTACAACATCAGATTCGCTGTCATCTGCTGCATCGTCTGCTGCTGCATCGTCTGCTGCTGCATCGTCTGTTGCTGCTGCGCTGTCATCTGCTGCAGGAGCTGCTGTGTCACCACCGCCGCAACCAGCAAGCATGGAGATAACCATTGCGCTTGACAGAAGTGTTGCCAAAAGTTTCTTTTTCATAAGAATCCTCCTTCTTAAAAAAAGTAAATGAATTGTATTTCCCAGGTTTCCAAAGGCTGAAAACGCTCCTTTTCTGCCCTTTTCGCCCGATTGTTCTGATTTTACTTCAAATAGGTCTTTTATTGATATCAAAAATCTGTTATAATTATCACAAAACTTTGAAAGCTGATACTTTTAAGTGCCAAAATCCCAGTAAATACGCGGACTTTAGCCTGTTCAAAAAAAATTTACAAAAAAATCACAATTTTTCACAATTCGATCTTTTTGAAGGGGAAAACCAGTTATGCGCTATACTTATCTTCTACGCAGTGTCGCACAGCATCTCTGTTCGACTGTCAGATGGTACGACGAAAACCTGCAATTAAAAGAGCTGCACCGGTATGATCTGGATCTGCACGACGAGGACATCACATCTTATCTGCTCCACCAGGAAAGGATCCGCAGCTGCTCCCTTGATATGCCGCTTTTTTTCTCGGTGGATGAAAAACTGATCGGATGCATGATCCACACGCCGGCCGGCTTTTTCCTGCTCGGCCCCGTCCGTTTTCAGATCAACCTGAATATCTATTGCAAAATACAGAGCAAGACACCGTCCGAGGTCAATAGCCTCTATGCTTCCCTCCCCTTCAGCCATGTATCACTGTTCTGCGAGGATGTCCGCCTGCTCTTTAATGTAAACCGGACCGGTGACGAAAACGAGCCCTTCCTGGACGAAAACACGCTGCTGGCACAAAACTGCAGACAGGAAAGCTCCTTTGACGATGCCATGCCGTCTTTATATAAGAAGATCTTTGAAAATGTGGAGAACAACGTCTCCCACAATCCCTACAGCCATGAAAAGCGCCAGGTAGCTGCGATCCGGAACGGCAATACCGATACACTTTCCGAGATCCTTGATGAGAGTTTCCCCGGACGTTACGGGCAGTTATCCGATGATCCCCTGACCCAGGAGATCTACATCGGCATTGTTGCCACAACCCTGGCTTCCCGCGCTGCCATCGAGGGCGGCGTCCATCCCGAGATCGCCTTCTGCCTGTCGGACATCACGATCCGCAAACTCTCAGAGTGCAGCAATATCCGTGCCGTCCAGACCATCACAAGACAGATGCAGATCGAATACGCTTCCCTGGTGCACGAACTGAAAGACGGAAACGAAAAACCAAAGCGGAGCAGGGAAAACCCGCACATCACAAAATGCAAGGATTATGTTTTTTCCCATCTCCACGGAAAACTGACGGTTTCCGAGATCGCAGCCTCCATCGGGCTTGAGGAAAACTACCTCTCCTCCCTGTTCAAGCAGAACGAAGGGATATCCCTCTCTTCCTATATTGTTCAGGAAAAGATCAAGCTGGCCAAGAAAATGCTGCTTTACTTTGATTATTCTTATATAGAGATATCAAATTATCTGGGCTTCGCGTCCCAGTCCCACTTCGGTCAGAATTTCAAAAAAGTCACCGGCATGACACCCCGGGCCTTCCGGGATACCTATGCCGGTGAACATGGAATGATCCAGCCGAAAAAACAATAACGATCTACAGATACCGGAACATTTCCTTTGCCTGCTCTTTTTTGGCGGTGTCCTGTACATCCAGGACTTCGACTTTCACTTCACGGTTTCCGAAGCTGATGGTAATGATATCTCCCACCTTCACTTCCGCTGAAGCTCTTGCCACTTTTTCTCCGATCATGACTCTGCCCGCATCGCAGGCTTCATTCGCAACGGTGCGGCGCTTGATCAGCCGTGATACCTTCAGATATTTATCAAGTCTCATAACTACCTCTTTTTTATGTTATTAAACCTCTGTTTAACTTTCGCCGATACCATCCTTCTGTTTCTGTTATCAGCTTCATTTATTATATCATCATTTATTTTTACTCTCTACTCATTTTCAGCCTTCTTCTTTGCCGGCCCTTCCAGCCGCAAATACAGATAGGAAATACCGATCGCCAGGATACCGACTACGAAGGACAGGATCACTTTGTCTCCGGAAGACGAATCTGCGAAGTCGGAAAACAGAAGCTTCGCGCAGACGAACAGCGACAGGAACAGGCCGTATAATCTGAGCGGTTTCTGTGATACGAAAAATCCCGCACCGACGCAGATGATGGCAAGTACCATCAACAGAATACTGGTGATGACCGGCTTATCGATCCTGAACACGATGATCATCCAGGTAAAATACCCCGCCAGCACCATATTTCTGATATTCTGCCGTTTTTCTCCGCCGATCGCATAGATCTTTCCGAACAGCAGGAAGATCAGCGCAAGTCCCAAAAGCAGCACGATGGTCAGTGCAATATAGGAATATGTCTCCATGGAAATTGTCATGGAACCCAGCACCCAGAGGCCTCCGACTACAAGCCCTGTGATCTTCACAACCTCAAAACTCTTCCCCCGCATGTTTTCAAAGAAGGCAAACAGCGCAAGGCAGGAGAGCAAAAACAACAGTCCCAACGGCACCATGATCCTCGGCTGATCGAAGGCCGAGAGCACATAGATCTGCAGCGTCATCATCAGGATCATTTCATGAGCCGTCTTGAAGGTATGCAGCCAGAATACCGAAAGCACCAGCACTGCCAGGATCAGGTATTGCATATTGGAAGGATCCTTGACGCCCGAAATGAATACTCCAGCCGCATAAAGCGATGCGATGAGATTTGCAACCGCAAGTTCTTTCTTTGCGGAAAGCACCTTAAAGCACAAAAGCACACAGGCCATCGCGATCATATGCGCGCCATGTTCTTTTCCCAGGGTAATGCCCAGGATAAAGATGGAAAGCACATAGAGATGAGCCCATCTGAAATTCGTCTTTTCCCTGTCCAGGAAAAAGCCAAAGCCCATGGCCGCCGCCAGCAGGACGCCCGAGACGATCAAAACAGCCAGTCCGGTATCGCCGCCGTCTGCCGTGGTCACCCAGAGCAGCAGCAAAAAGGAAAGCACGATCTCGCCGACCAGCGACAGGATGCTCATAGCCGAGCCTTCATCGTCACTGCGTCCGATAAACATGTCGATCACGATCAGACCCGCAAGGAAGACACAGACAGCAATACTTGCGCCATCCCTGACATCCCTGTCTGACATAAAGAGCATAATAATGAAATAGCAGGCCATCAGGATATTGGCAATGCCGTGAATGAGCGGCAGCGCTTTTTTGAAAGTCCGGTTCGGCAGACACAGATACAGGCCGTTCACGATCAAAAGGATCGCCGCCGGAATGATAAAGTCCATCGCTTTATCAAACTCCCGGATCGGCAAAAACGAGATATAGCAGCCCAAAATGCCGATGATACGCAAAAGCCCCGAGTCCTTATGCCTTGCAAAGAACAGGGCAAATATTGAAACGCCGATGGTCACCAGGATCGCCACGGCGGCGTTCATGGTACCGAGATATAAATAATTCAATATGGTTGCCGTATACAGGATACCAAGTCCGATACCGGATACGACTTTGGAAAAACTCTCCAGGTGCTTTTGCAGCACAATTTCCGAAAAAGCGATCACCACTGCGCCGAGAACATAGAGCGCAATTCCCTGGGACAACGTATCCATATAGTTCTTTCCGAACAGGATCAACGAAAGGATCACCAGCACAGCGCCCACGATACTGAGTACCATTCCGCCAAAGTGAAACTCCAGGGACTGTTTTTTCTCCGGTGCAGGGGACACGGGTGGTTTTGCATGATACTCGAAGGAATTTCCACCGGCTGCCTGCGGGGCGGTTGCCGGAGCATAGATACCCGCCCGGCTACTGTCAGGAGACTGCCCTGTTTGCATTTCCTGTCCGGCATTTTCCAGCTTCTCTACATACTCATGAATGCTTGCCTCATCTGCATGCGCCTCATTTGCCTGCAGGACTTCCGCGCCTGTCTTATCCGCCGAAGCTTCAGCGGCTGCCATAGCGACATCGGCCTCATCCGTTACCTCGCTGTTGCCCAAAGCGCCTTGCTGCGGTTTTTCCTCTCCGCTTTCGAAGATATTTCTTCCAAGAAGCGGATCTTCCTGCACAGAATTCTCGAAAGCTGCCGCAGCAGGTTTCTCTGCTCCCACCGGTTTATCAGGTGCCGCCGCCTGCAGCGCCGCTGCCGGTTTCCCGCCTTTAAGGTGCTCTAAGTACTTCGCATGATTTTCCTTCAGGTTGGACTCCATCTGCATGAGTACGGCCTGCTGCGCCAGTGCCTTTTGCTCCATGGCGCGCAGATAATTCATAAAAGCCGGATCTTTGACATCCTTCATATATTCCCGGATCTCATCGATCAATCCCGTGCCCGTCGCATCAGATCTTTCAGCGATCTTTGCGTCCTTCTTCAGTTCTCTGATCTCAAGTTCGATCCGCTCAAGGCGGTCGAGCATATCCTGATTACCCATGATATCACTCTTCTTTAATGATTGATGAAAGAAAGATTACTCAACAGAGTAGTTCGGCGCCTCTTTTGTGATATGGATGTCATGAGGATGACTTTCCTTCAGTGCAGCTGCGGAAATCTTCACAAACCGTCCGCGTTCCTGCAGCTCAGGGATTGTCGGGCATCCGCAATAACCCATACCGGAACGGATACCGCCTACCAGCTGGAATACCGTATCTTCCACGGTTCCCTTGTAAGCCACACGGCCTTCCACGCCTTCCGGAACGAGTTTCTTCGCATCCGACTGGAAATATCTGTCCTTGCTGCCGTTTTCCATGGCTGCAATGGAACCCATACCACGATATACCTTGTATTTTCTGCCCTGGAACAGTTCGAAATCTCCGGGAGCCTCATCACATCCGGCAAACATGGAGCCCATCATTACGATATTGGCACCGGCTGCGATAGCCTTTGTGATATCTCCGGAGTACTTGATTCCACCATCGGCGATGATCGGAACGCC
>JAEEKC010000254.1 GCA_016282215.1 Lachnospiraceae bacterium | reverse complement strand
GCCGAAACCACCGCCCATCAGCAGCACCGCGTAGCAGCCAAGGCTTTCCGCCGTAAATCTCTCAAACACAAAGGCAACCAGACCGAATACCACGCAGCTGATGCCTGTCAGCAGGAAGATCCGAAGCAGGTCATCCTTGTACCGGATCTTTTGATACAGCGATATGGCCCCGAGTACCAAAAGCAGTCCGCCGCCTACCATAAAGGGCAGCCAGAATGCCGGTGTGATCTCTGCCGCCGGTATGGCTGAAGCCGTTGCCGCTGCTGTCGCCGTTGCAGCCGCCGAAGCTGCAGCCGGATCCTCACTCAAAGGAACCGTCGCTGCCAGGTCCGTCACCTGACTTACCGCTGAACGCATGTGATGCACGATCATGCCGCTTGTTACCAGGAAGGATAACAGCAACATCAGGTTCGACAGCATTTTTCCGCAAACCGGGACACAGACCTCATAGAGAAACAGTCCCAGTGTCAAAAGCAATGCCATCCATACACCGCCGCGGATCAGCTTTGCAAAAGTCTCCGCCTCCGTATCGAACAGCGCCAGGCCGATGGACGGTGCCATTGCCAGAAATGCCGTTACCAGCGGAAACAGATAATATGTATAGACCTTCAGGCAGATCGCAATGCGTTCCCTGACTCTGACGTGGTCGCCGTGTTTCATATACTGCAGCACGCCCCTGGGAAGTGTTCCCGTGATCTGTTTCTCCAGCAGGATTGGTGCGCGAAGCAGACAAAATACTGCCAGTAAAAACAGCCCCGGCGCAAAACCGTATGCGGGATCTTTTACGTTCCCCACCATACCCACGCAGGCGAACAGGATCAGCAAAGCAAGCGTATATGCAGGCTGCACGGCCAAGGTGATCCATACCGAACCGAATACGGAAAGCTCACCCGAAAACTTCTTCGGCCTGCGAACACCGCCGCCTTCAAACATATTGGTCAGCGCCCTTGTCATATAACTGTTGAAGAACATTATCACAAGGAGCGATGCCACGTGGCCTGCCAAAAGCGCTGCTGCGCCCCAGGCTGCCATATAGGCGTAGAGCCAGTCATCCACACGGACAAGGGCGGCAACCTTGGCACCATACCCCGAGAAGTTGGATGATAAAAAGAAGGCAAACACAAAACTCACAATGCCGGATACACTATCCACGATATAGGAAACGGCGGAAATATTCATGCCTTCCAAAAAGCCTTCGATACAGAGCACCACAACACGCACAAGCGCAGCCGCCATGATCACCCTGAGACTGACAGATGACAGCGCCATGCCCATCAGCTGACAGATCTTATCGGCAAGCAGGGCCATCAGCCCACCATATACAAAGGTGATGGAAACGCAAAACATCATCAGCTGATGATAACTGCGCCTTGCACCCCGGAAGTCATCCCTCCCGGCGTAAAACCTGACTCTTCCGCTGATGATCCTGCAGCCGGTCTCTCCGATCAAAGTGACCGGGACCAGATAGAAAAGCGCCGGCAGACAGAAATAATCCAGTCCCCGCAGTCCCATTTTTCTTGCAAATATCACCATCAAAAAAAATTCAAATAACAGATTCAGCCAGGCGATCAACGCTCTGTCGCCGCCCTGTCTGATCAGGTTCTTCTTCTTTTTTCTGTTCATGATCTATCCTTAATCGTAATGACGAATTCTTTCCTTTTCCAACGTTTTTTTACGCAATTGCCATACGCATGTTTCCTTCGGATCACATATTTCTATCTGTATTTTGCGTATTTACCGAAGAATGCCCATGGTCTTCAGGATCTGCTCCTGTCTGGAGAACATCTCCTCTTCCTGCTGCTTCGTTTCATGGTCATATCCGAGCAGATGCAAAAGTGAATGCACCAGCAAAAACGCGTACTCCCGCATAACGCTGTGTCCGTATTCCTTCGCCTGTGAAAAGACGCGTTCAGCGTTTAAGCAGATATCACCAAGTATCAGTTCATCGGTCTCCGGATCCAGGTAGGATGCCGGGTTTTCATCTACGTACGAAAAATCAGAGGGGCTGTCATAATCCACGGCCGGGAACGACAGCACATCTGTCGGGCTGTCGATATCCCGCATCTGCCGGTTTACTTCACGGATGCCTTCATTATCCGTGACGACCAGATTTACGATGGGTTCGTACGGGCAGTTTTCATATTCCATCACCGCACCGATCACGCGCTCAAACAGCGCCTCATCATCCTCCGTAAAGGATGCCTCAATCTCTTTGTCAATGTAAAAAGTCATAATACAGTTTCTCCCCGGCAAAACATTCCCGGATAGTCGTCAGTTCTTCCATCGTGATCACGCAGTCATCGAGCACATGGCTTTCGAGCTGCTGCTTAAATACCACTGCTGCGATCTGTTCATAATTCAGCGTGGCATTCTTGTTTTTTTCAAACAAAAACATGACTGAGGACACCATGGCATCGGATAACAGCACGATAGCCGCTTCCCTGGAACGAAGGGGCGTATTCTGTGCGCCGTATTCCTTTAAAAGGTGCCGAAGCTGCGGCGGAAAATCATATTCCGCAGCGATGTCGAGTGCGTGGCTGATATTGCTCTCGCCGCGCATTTTTCCGATCTTGTGATAATACCCTCCCGCCTTGCAGAGGGCCACATCCGCGCCGATCAGACCGGCCAGTTTTTCACAAAAATGCGCCGTATGGATCGCATGATAATAAGCACGCTGGTTTTTCTCTTTCAGCTGTACCAAAAGCGTAAACTCCGGATCATTGATCCTGTCGTAAATATCGCTTTCCCTGTGCAGCACACCTGAACTTAAATACTTCAGGCAGAATGTCAGCAGCAAAAATCCCACGCCCAGCGAGATCGCTGCAAACAAAAGTGACTGCAGCGTCAAACGGCCCTCGGCTGCAAACGCGATGCCCAGCAGCACTAATGTCTGCAGCAGCAGCGCGCATAAAAGCGGCAGCCCGAAGAGGAAATTTTCATCCAAAAACGTAAACAGCAGCATGCCGGCAATGCCGATCATGGCATAGGCCGCAAAGGTTGCCGCACTCATTGCTGCGAGCTGATCTGTCATCAACAAAAGCAGCATATATCCGCCGACAGCCTGGTATGTTCCCGAACAGAGAAACAGCGCAATGGCCACTGGCATCATCAGCCAGAAAACCGGCAGTGAAACAAATGCCTGGACCAGTGCGATCACAAGGCCGGCGAGAAAAACGATCACAAACCGGTATTTATGCCTGTCATTATCATACAGCCAGCTGCCTTTCACATCGCAAAGCAGCAGGACAAAAAAGAACACAAGACCGAAAGCGGCAAGCTGCATAAGACCGGTCAGCATCTGCGTAAACGACCGGCCAAAAGCCACTGCACCGCAAAGGCAGTAAACAAGTGCAGGCAGCAGACAAACGGGCAGCCAGAAAAGCGGTTTATCTGCCTTTTGCGCCGCCAGCGCCTCTTCTTCTGTTATCCCTTGCGGGCTTACCATTTCTGCTTTCCTTTTTTTCATAAGCCTCGTATGCTTTCACGATTTTCTGTACCAGCGGATGTCTGACAACATCCCTGCTCGTCAGGGTGCAAAACGAGATCCCCTCCACGCCTGACAGGACCTTGACAGCCACATCCAGGCCGCTTGTCGTATCCGGCGCCAGATCCTTTTGGGAAAGATCCCCCGTAACGACTACCTTGGAACCAAAACCGATACGCGTCAGAAACATCTTCATCTGCGCCTGCGTGGTATTCTGCGCTTCATCCAAAATGATATAGGCATTATCCAGCGTCCGGCCGCGCATATAGGCCAGGGGCGCCACCTCGATCAGCCCTTTTTCCATATTGCGGACAAACCCCTCCGCTCCCATGATCTGGTAAAGAGCGTCATAAAGGGGCCGCAGATACGGATCTACCTTGCTCTGCAGATCGCCGGGCAAAAATCCCAGCTTCTCTCCCGCTTCGATGGCCGGCCTTGTGAGGATGATGCGTTCCACCTCTCCTCTTTTAAACGCCGTGATCGCCATCGCCATGGCCAGATAAGTCTTTCCGGTTCCGGCGGGACCGATCCCGAACACGATCATATCGTCGCGCATGGCCGCCACATAATCCTGCTGACCTTTTGTCTTCGGACAGACCGGCTTGCCGGAAACGGTATGGCAGATACAGTCGCCGTCAAGTTCCTGCGCTGAAAACTGCCCGCCTTCTTCCGTCACCTCAATGGCATAGTTCAATCGCTGTGTGTCCAGGTCGCTGCCGTCATGCACCGACTCTGCCAGATTCTCTACCAGCTTTGCTGCCTTCTCCACTTCTACCTTATTCCCTTTGATCTTTAACTTTCCGTCCCTGTCAACAAATGTGACATGGAGCTGTTTTTCCATCTCGAACAGGAAACTGTCATGCCGCCCAAACAGAGCCTGCATCACATCCGCTTCCATATCCAACTTAATCTCGTATTCCTGTTGCATATATTTCTACACTTTTCTGATGTATCTATTCATGACCTTCTTGTCTCACCAACAGACCGTATCTGCTCATGACCTTTTTCTCTCACCAACAGACCGTATCTGCACAATGCCTTCCTCCTCTGGGGGCGCTAAGCGCCGGTGGCGCTTGCTCAGCGCGGACCGAGCCGGTAGGCGAGACAGGTGTCAGCGAAGCTGACGGATGAGGGGCCTTCATTCCTCATATCACTCTATGATACCGTGAATCAGCTTTCTCTCCTCCGGCTTCTCTGCGCCGATCGTAACCGCCGCCAGATACCGCTCCATCGCCTCGCCGGCACTCTTCTCATCTGCCGCATGAAGCACTGCGATCACATCGCCTTCCCTGACTTCATCGCCGACTTTTTTCTCCAATACCAGGCCCACGCGAAGGTCGATCACATCTTCCTTCGTCCTTCTGCCGCCACCGAGTATTAACGAGCAAAGCCCGACTTCATCGCAGAGGATCCGTTGAATAAAGCCGCTTGCCGGCGCTTTCACCTCCACCTTCAGCGGTGCCTGATCAAGCTTATCCGGCTCATATACATACGATGCATCGCCGCCCTGACCTTTTACCAGATCAGCAAGCTTGTTAAGCGCGCTGCCGTTCTTTACGACTTCAAAAAGCTTCATCTCCGCTTCGTCGATGGAGCCTGCCACGCCGCCGGCTAAAAGCATCTGGCAACCCAATGTCATACAGAGTTTGGTAAAGTCCTGTGGCCCTTCGCCCTTCAGCGTTGCGATGGCCTCCTTGACTTCCAGGATATTGCCGACTGCCCGGCCAAGCGGCTGGTCCATATCGGAGATAACAGCACTCACCTTACGTCCTGCGTCCTTTCCGATCCGTACCATTTCCTCGCCCAAGGCCCTGGAATCTTCCTCGCTCTTCATAAAAGCACCGGAGCCGGTCTTGACATCCAGTACGATCAGATCTGCGCCGGCTGCCAGTTTTTTACTCATGATAGAGCTGGCGATCAGTGACATCTGATCCACCGTCGCTGTCACATCACGCAGAGCGTACAGCTTTTTGTCAGCGGGTGCTAACTCTGCCGTCTGCCCCATCAGCGCGATGCCAAGCTCCGATGCGTTTTTCTCAAAAGTTTCAATGGAGATATCCGTCCGAAATCCCGGAAAACTCTCCAGTTTATCAATGGTCCCGCCGGTGTGTCCCAAACCTCTTCCGCTCATCTTGGCGATATTCAGGCCGCAGGCGCTTACCATGGGCAAAAGCGCAAGCGACGTTTTGTCGCCGACACCGCCGGTGGAATGTTTATCTGCTTTGATGCCGGGGATCTTGGAAAGATCCAGCATCTCGCCGCTCTTTGCCATGGACATGGTCAGATGCAGCGTTTCCTCTCTTGTCATGCCTTTAAAAAAGATGGCCATCATCATGGCTGACATCTGGTAATCGGGGATTTCGCCATTTGTGAATCCGTTCACCATCCAGTAGATCTCTTCTTGGGTCAGCGCGCCGCCGGTTTTCTTTTTCTGGATCAGATCGTACATGTTCATAGTGAATCCTCCCTATATACCCCTCATCCGGCACCTTCGGTGCCACCTTCCCCCCAGGGGGAAGGCTTTATTATCGGTTAATTGCTAACATATGAATAGATCTACTTTTCGAAGACGAACTTGTAGTTCAACCCCAGTTCATCCCGGATCTGTATCATTTCTTTTTGTACTGCCTCGGATACGGGAACGCCCTTATCTTTGCGCTCCTGCCATACCAGGTATTCCTTCTCACCCGCTGTATAAATGCGGTCATGCCCTGCTGCCTTCTTCGAAGCGCGAAGGGCTCTGCAGATATCGCCTGCGATCTTTTTGAAGCTTTCACGGCCTGTGAAGGCATCCGGATCGACAACAAAGAAGAAATGTCCGAGTCCGTACATCCGTTTCTTTCCATTTTCATCCACGCCGGAAAGGGCTTTCATAAAGTTACCGCCTGCTAACGCTGCGGAAAGGATCTCCACAACGGCTGCATAGCCATAGCCTTTATAACCTGCCATTTCCTCGCCTGCGCCGCCAAGGGGCGCCAGAGCTGCGGTGCCCTTTACCAGGGCTTTCAGGATCTCTTCGCTGTCGGTCATAACTGAGCCGTCCTCAGCGATCACCTGTCCCGCCGGCGTCGGTTTGCCCGATCTGGCGTAATACTCGATCTTGCCGCGCTGCACGATAGAGGTTGCGCAGTCGAGGCAGAAGGGAAATTCCTCATCCGTCGGCAATGCAAAAGTGAGCGGATTGGTTCCCATCATATTCTCCACACCGAAAGTCGGTGCAATGGAAGGCCTTGCATTGGTTCCTGTGATCCCCACCAGGCCTTCCCTGCTGGCCATGGTCGCCCAGTAGCCTGCGATCCCGTAGTGGGTGGAATTGCGGATGGCACCGCCAGCCATCCCATAGGTTTTGGCCTTTTCTATCAGCTTTTCCATCATATGGTAGCTGGCTACCATGCCCATGCCGTCATGGGCATCGTAGACCAGCGTTGTCGGTGTTTCTTTGACTACTTCGATTTCCGTAACGGGTTTTAATGTCCCGTTTATGATCCTGTCGATATAGATGGGTTTAAAGCGGTTGCAGCCATGGCTTTCGATCCCGCGCCTGTCACTTTCCAAAAGCACATCCGCGCAGATCATGGCATCCTCTTTCGGTACGCCATAGCCCGCGAATACATCCACCATGAAATCATGCATGGTATTCCAGTCTACATACGGTCTTGTTTCCGCCATTGTCCACCTCCCGCTTTTAACCATAAATAACTTTCTTAGTCTCAGAAGTACGTCCGGTCGACACGCTTCTTTACCATCTCAGTGCGCTCCTTCAGTTCCGGATGCTCGTCTAAGATCTGCAGCGCTTTTTCCGCCTGCATCTCGTTGATACAGAAGGTGCATCTGCTTTTTTCTTCACCCCAGAAAAACCGTCTGATAAAGGAAATGTCCTCCCATTTCTCAAAATAGGAAATGCGGTTTTCCAAAAAGAGGTGCTCCAGCATCTTTTTCACTTTCATGTCCGTGACGGAAAAAAGCTCTATCTCATTATGGATCTTTACATTTGAAAACGAAAACTCTTTAGCCATTTTTAAATTTCCTTCTCATGCTGCTCTTGGATCTCATCGATCGCGGAAAGCATTGGTTTAATATCTTCACCCTTCAGTTTTCTTCTGACATAGTTGTCTGTGATCTTCATAACTGTGCCGGACAGGGCCAGAACACCGATCAGGTTCGGGATCGCCATCAGTCCGTTGAAGGTATCGGACAGGTCCCATGCCAGTGACAGGTTCATGGTTGCACCGATCACGATGAACAGCACGAAGATGATCTGATAAACGATAACTGCCTTGCGGCCGAACAGGTACTCAAAACCTTTGGTACCGTACTGTGACCAGCCAAGGACGGTAGAAAATGCGAAGAGCAAAATTGCGATTGCGATAAAGCCGGAGCCGAGTTTTCCGAAGACAGTGGAAAATGCCTCAGCTACCAGAGCGGTGGACTCATTCGCAGAAATGACTTCACCGGTTTCCAGATTCACAAGACCGGAAGAAAGCACTGCAAATGCAGTCAGCGTACAAACGATGATGGTATCCGCAAACACCTCGAAGATACCCCACATACCCTGCACAACAGGCTCACGAACGTTGGATGAAGAATGCACCATAACGGAAGAACCAAGACCTGCTTCGTTAGAGAAGACGCCT
>JAEEKC010000253.1 GCA_016282215.1 Lachnospiraceae bacterium | reverse complement strand
GAATTGACGCAGCATCCGTTCTGTATGGTCGCGGGACAAAACAGGCTCTGTCACTTTTGTTTCGCCTTCTGCATAAAGGCCGGCCAAAAGGACTGATGACTTCACCTGCGCTGAAGCAACCGGTGAATTATAGGCAATACCATGCAGCCGGGCCGGTCTGATCAGAAGCGGACAGCAGCCGTTATCATCTTCGCTTCGGATATCAGCGCCCATTTGCGTGAGCGGATCGATGACACGTTTCATGGGACGGCTGTTTAAGGAGGCATCTCCTGACAATCGTGAGGAAAAGCTCTGCCCGGCCAGGATGCCGCTGATCAGCCGCGTTGTTGTTCCGCTGTTGCCGGTATCCAGTGTGTCTTTCAAAGGCGCAGAAAGACCGTGAAGACCTTTTCCGTTTACGATAACTTCACCCGGCGTTACAGAGATATCAATTCCCATATTCTGAAAACAGGATATGGTAGAGAGGCAGTCTGCGCCGTTTAGGAAATTTGTGATCCTGGTTTTTCCCTGAGCCAGGGAACCGAACATCACAGCGCGGTGGGAGATGGATTTATCTCCGGGAACAGTGATCTCACCATGCAGAGAAGACTTTGCATTCTTGGTTTGTGTTATTTTGTTATCCGTTTTTTGATCTGAAATTTCTGTGAAACTCATATTATCGCCCTCGTATATTTATCAGTCGTTTGTCATCCCGTATATAGCGGACATTTCGGTAATTGATCAGCGGTTTGGCACCGGTCAAGTTCTGCGGAAGATCTTGTAACTGTGCGATGTCAGAAGCTGTGCCGCTTTGGCTGCCGTATCATCATCATAGAATTCGATCCGAAGAGCGCCTTCCTGAAATTCTCTTGAATGCATGATGCCGATATTCTTAATGGAAAGCGAATGCAATGCAAGAATAGTGGCCGTCTGCGCGATGGAACCAGGCACATCCGGGATATCGACAAATAAGTCGTGTGCTTTTTTGATGGGGCCGTGATCGGTCGTCTGAAAACTGTCTCTGTAATCCCTGGCGCTTTCAAAGAAGTGATAGATCTCAGCTTCATCCCTTCTGCCCAATACTTCATCCATATGCTGCAGGGCGCTGATATAATCCTCAAGCTGTCTTCGGATGGTTTGTGTATTTGCCATGCAGATCGCACGCCACATCTCAGGGGATGAAGAGGATATCCTGGTAATATCCCGAAAGCCACCGGCGGCCACGGTTTTCATCAGCCCGTCTTTGTCATGTTCTTTTACAAAATTGACCAGTGCGGCAGAGATGACATGGGGCAGATGGGAAATGCCTCCGGTGATCTCGTCGTGTTCTTGGCTGCTCATCACAAGAGGGATCGCGCCGATCTGTCTGATCAGCTGCGTAAACCGGGAAACTTTTTCTTCGGCGACCTCATCCGTGGGTGTGATCAGATAAAAAGCGTTCTCAAGGAGCTGTCCCGACGCATTGGCAAAACCGGTTTTTTCGCTGCCGGCCATGGGGTGTCCGCCGATAAAGCAGGAAGAAAGACCGCATTGTTTTACGGTTTCCATGGTCGTGTTTTTCACTGAGCCCACATCGGTGATGATACCGATGTTTTTTTTCTGATCAGTATCTTTTTCGGCATCATTTGCAGCCTGCTTTTCTGAGATCAGCGCAAGCGCTTTGTCATTCTCAGAGACCGGCGCGCATAAAAACAGGATATCACAGTCATAAAACGCTCCTTCAACAGCGTAATAGCACTCAGATATCGTTCCCTGACCTTTTGCAATGGACAGAGAAGAAGAGTCCACATCATATGCTTTGATCACCATATCCGGAAACAGCGAGCGGAGTTTGATCGCAATGGAGCCGCCGATCAGACCGAGCCCATAGAAACTGACTGTCAGGTGTGAAAAATCGGTATACATTCCTTCGTTAACCTCGATTTTGTAGTTGTTTTGCTGTGCTATAATAATTGATCGAATTATCAAATTTCCTATAATCTGTAGTATTCATTGAAATTCACGGTTTATTGTGTATTCCCTGGGAAAGTATATCAGAAATGGACTTAATAGGCAATAAAAGAGAGGAACATGAATTGTATTATTATTTACAAAAAACGATTGTAATTATTCAGAAAATTTAGTAAAATGAAACAAGGTGTAGCTGTAAATGGTATTGGGGTTTATAGCTGCCACATCAAAAATTCTTGTGGAGGTTTTAAAATGAAGGTTTACACAACAGACAAAATCCGTAATGTAGTTCTGCTTGGTCACGGCGGCGCCGGAAAGACGACCCTGGCAGAAGCTTTTGCTTACCTGGGGGGACTGACCAGCAGGATGGGTAAAGTAGAAGACAAAAACACGGTAAGTGATTTTTCGAAGGAAGAGCAGAAACGCGGTTTTTCCATTTCCACATCTCTGATTCCGATTGAATGGGAGGATTGCAAGATCAACGTGCTCGATACTCCCGGATATTTCGATTTTGTCGGCGAAGTAGAAGAAGCAGTATCCGCAGCAGATGCAGCGATCATCGTCATTTCCGGTAAAGCCGGTATCGAAGTCGGTGCTATTCGCGCATGGGAGATCTGTGAGAAATACAATCTTCCCCGTATGATCTATGTTTCCGATATGGATCAGGATAATGCATCCTATCGTGAGATCGTAGAAGATCTGACATCCAGTTATGGCAAGAAGATCGCTCCTTTCCATTTCCCCATCCGTGAAGACGGTAAATTCGTGGGTTATGTGAATGTTGTATCCGAGACCGGTAACAGATGGCAGGGCAAAGAAGTTGTTGAGTGTGAGATCCCTGATTACAGCCAGTCTTATCTGGAACAGTATCGTGAAACGCTGATGGAAGCAGTTGCTGAGACCAGCGAAGACATGATGGACCGTTATTTCTCCGGTGAGACCTTCTCCGATGCAGAGATCCGTTCCGCACTTCGTACCAATGTTATGGAATGCTCCATCGTTCCGGTTTGCATGGGTGCTTCCCTGACATGCCAGGGCGCTTATACACTGCTTGACGATATCATCAAGTATCTGCCGAGCCCTGAAAACCGCACGATTGCCGGTATTTCAGTAAAGACAAACGAGATCTTCCAGGCGGATTATGATTTCTCCAAAGCAAAATCAGCGCTCATCTTCAAGACGATCGTAGATCCTTTCATCGGTAAGTATTCCCTTGTTAAGGTTTGCTCAGGCGTTTTGAAGACTGACGATCTGATGTATAACAAAGATAAAGAAACTGAAGAGAAGATCGGTAAACTCTATGTTCTGCAGGGAAATAAACCCATTGAGGTTCCCGAACTTCATGCGGGCGATATCGGCGCACTTGCCAAACTTTCCAAAGCACGTACCGGTGAT
>JAEEKC010000252.1 GCA_016282215.1 Lachnospiraceae bacterium | reverse complement strand
TGCGCCGGAGGTCATTCAATGTCGCCTTGTCCGGGT
Source organism: Lachnospiraceae bacterium (assembly GCA_016282215.1). GTDB lineage: Bacteria > Bacillota > Clostridia > Lachnospirales > Lachnospiraceae > RGIG7926. Next base: position 3,749 of record JAEEKC010000252.1, on the reverse strand, counting down.
GATCGAGGATACCTTCGAAACGGTCGTATGCTTTACGGCTGAAGGGAATACAGAGGATACACCGGATGCGCTGCTGTCCTGGGTGTTGGATAAAAAAGAGTGGAACAGGGTGAAGGATCATGTGCAAAGCGGCAGTTTTTCTTTGCGTATGGATACGGAGAGGCTGTTGTATTTGCGGGAGTGATTCGTCTCAAGCACGAAACCGACGTGGATGAATATATAGAAGGGATGATCCGGCCGGGGAAACGGAATCAACAAATAAATGATCTTCTTGATGCTTAAAAAACGACAGACAATAAACTGATAATAGAAAGAGTTGTTTTAGGAATTAAATGAAAAAAACAGATAAAGACAGAAGAGAGTATAACGAAAAAGCAGATGAAGATGCAAAATAACGATCAGGATATACAGAATATGCAGAGTAACCCGGGGATTTCCAAAGAAAAACCGCAGGGCCTTCTTGTTGACGGTCATGGACGTATCATCGATTATCTCAGGATCTCTCTGACAGACCGCTGTAATCTGCGGTGCAGATACTGTATGCCGCCGGGGGGCGTTCCGGCTTTTGCGCATGAGGATATTCTGACATTGGAAGAAACCTGCAGGATCGCATCGATCCTTGTCAAAATGGGGATCAGAAAGATCCGGCTGACAGGCGGGGAACCCCTGATCCGGAAAAACATGATGAGCCTTGTGCAGAGGTTAAGCGATCTTGCGGAAAAACCGGAACTGGCCCTGACCACCAACGGGGTTTTGTTGGAGGATTATCTGGAGGGACTGAAGGCTGCTCAGCTTTCTCATCTGAATATCAGCCTGGATACCAGGAACCGGGAAGTTTTCAAAAACCTGACGGGAGTGGATGCCTATGACCAGGTGGAGCGGTCGATCAGAAGAGCCGTGGATATGGGCATGAAGGTCCGGATCAACAGCGTGCTCATCCGCGGGATCAATGACGGCGAGGCAGCAGACCTTGCTATGATGGCAAGAGAGCTGCCGGTCGATCTTCGGTTCATAGAACTGATGCCCATCGGCTGCGGCGCGGCATATCGCGGGGTATCAAGAGATGAGATATTGTCCCAGTTGCAGAATGTTTTCGACGAGGCGGCAAGCTGCAACTGCGAAGATGGCGAAAGCAGCACAAATACAGAAAGTGATGAGCGTGCAGAGGGAATCGGCAGAGGAACAGAGGCTGGAAAAGATAGCGGCAGCATGCATGCAGAAAGCGGCAATGCAGATGCAAAAAGCGTATATTCGGATTCCCATGGCCCTGCGGAATATGTAACATTTCCGGGCTTCGTCGGAAGGATCGGTTTTATCAGTCCCTTATCCCATGCATTTTGTGAACGCTGTAACCGGATCCGGCTGACAACGGACGGGAAATTGAAACTCTGTCTTTTTTATCCGGATGGAACATCTCTTTTGCCGATGATGCGACAGGGCTGCAGTGACGAAGAAATCCGGGATGCGGTTTTTGCGGCAATACAAAATAAACCGCTAAAGCATGGTTTCGGAAAAACGCAGGCACCTGTCAGGGCAGAGGAAAAAAGAAACATGGTCCAGATCGGAGGATAGGGAGACATTGTAAATAATTTTTCTTGTATTGCATATAATCCGCGGGAAATCTGATATAATGCATACGCAGTGTCTGTCCGGCGGTATTTCGGCCTGGCGATTGAATAGAACGAAATCGAATAACACGGAGGAAACGATCCTTGCACGAACAAAACAAAAAACATAATTTCTTTCTGATCAGTTATATACTCATCATCGTTCTGTGGCTGGTGTCGGTGCTGTTTAAGGCCGGCCGCTTTGAAGGCCATCAGATCCTCATCGATGAAGGGCAGTACTTTGACTGCTGCGAAGGCTGGTATGACGATGAAGGCAATGTCTTCAATATTGAAAAACTGGTCTTTACCAAAGAAGAAGTGGGAAAGGAAAAGATAGTCCACTATCAGATCCCTGATGACTGCGAATTAACCGGTGGTGAAGCCATCTGCTTTTTCTCAAGGGGCATGGATTTCAATGTCTATGCAACTGCGCCGGAGGGCAGCCCTTACTATGGTTCGGATGAGTTTGGCAGCAGGGATATCTATGAGTATCGGCAGAATTCGGCAAATCTGTCCGGAAAGGATATCGGCCTGACAGTTCAGGTTGTACCCATCAACATCATGGACAGGCATAACGAGATTTCCATATCGATCATTCCCACGGAGTATTCCGCTTTTATCCTGGAAATGCGTATCGAAAAGGCATCCCAGTATATTTTCAGTACGGTAAGGTCCCGGATGCCCAGGTTTATGCTTAGCATATTTATCATATTCTTCGGGCTTTCGACTCTCGTCTATACCGCATTTGCAGTTGAAAAAAAGCGGGCGGAAAAGACCGTGCTGTATGCATGGGGCTGGTTTACACTGATCACAGGAACCCTTCTGATGATAGAATCTCAGATGATACAGATCCTGACCGGCAAGCCGGAACTGATGAGTTCCATCAAGTATGCCCTTGCGCTTCTGATCTGTTTCCCGGGAGCGGTTATGTGTGATTCAGTCACCACCTATCCGCATAAGCGTTTTTCACATAAAGTCGGTATCATTGCTGCAGTTTTGTTTGCCATCGAGGCAGTCGGTGCATTTTTCCTTGATGTTTCCTTGTACAGGTTATTCCTGCTCTCCGCGATCCTGCTGGTGGCCAACAGTGTGATAACAGTTTACTTTATCTGTATGGAGATAAAAAACAGAAAGGCCCTTCATACGACAAAACTTTCCCTCTTCGTGAACATCATGATGTTCCTCTACTTTGTTGTGTTTACGGTAGACATCGGCAGCTACGCGATGGCATCCAGACATATGACAGACTGGGGCCGGATCATGCGCGTATTCTATGCGGGATTTTTGTTTGTGATGCTGATCTATCTGCTGCGGCTGTCCGTTATCCGAAATCACCAGGCCATGCTTGCCCAGAAGTATAAGATTGAGTCACGGACGGATGCACTGACAGGACTTTTGAATAAGGGCGCATATATTGAAAAAGAGGCTGAGCTGACCGGAAAACTGATGGGCGGCCGGGAAAAAGGCGTGGATGATTTTTCCTTCGTCATCGTGTCACTGGATCTGAACTATCTGAAAAAGGTCAACGACAACTATGGGCATGAAGCAGGCGACAGGTACATCCAAAGTGCTGCCAATATCTTAAAAGATGCCGTGGGAGAGAGGGGAGAAACTTATAGGACCGGCGGGGATGAGTTTCTGGCGATCCTGTACGGCGAAAACCTGGAATCGGTATATGATTCTATGATCGAAGATTTAAACAGAAGGATCGATGCGTTCAATCAGAAGGAAAATAAAGAGATCAAACTGAGTTTTGCATATGGTCATGCGATCTGCAACTCCAGCCAGGACTATTCTATTCACGATTCCGAAAGACTTGCGGATAAAGAGATGTATGAATGCAAGCGCAGGATGAAGGCAGAGCGGTAAGCGGATGCCGCCTGAGACTTGATACAGGGCATAAAAGATCAGTTGAGAAAACCGGATACTCAATACTATGGATACTCTATTTTATCAGGAGGAAGCAGTGATACAGGGGATTGTAAAAGCAGTCTGCATCAGTGAGAAAAAAGGCACAGTAAAAAAGGATATAGGTCATTGCCGGATCATAGAGGATTTCGGTTTGGAGAATGACGCCCATGCAGGCAGCGGCAGGCAGGTAAGCCTCCTTTCCTATGAGCAGGTGGAAGCATTTCGGCAGCG
>JAEEKC010000251.1 GCA_016282215.1 Lachnospiraceae bacterium | reverse complement strand
TATCACTGCCAATAGTAATGATCCCATAACTACCTCCCGTTTGCAAACACATCCAAAAGCCATACAGCAGCACCCATGAACGGCCAGATGCGGGTTGCAGCGCCGCCAAAGCTTTTCACCGTCTCCTTCAGGTAATATGCTTTCAACTCCGCTTCCGAAAAACCTTGCAGATAAACCGGCGAAGCTCCTTCCAGACCGCTGATCACTGCAGCTGCCAGAAACACGATTGCAAGCACAACAAATGTGCATATGATTTTCACATGCGCTTTTATGCTCATCTTTCCCTGCTGTGGCTTGTATGGTGTCAATGGGGACGGTTCTTTTTGACAACCTTGCAGTACGGGTTGTCAAAAAGAACCGTCCCCATTGACACTGTATGCAGAAAAGTATTTACCTATTTTTTATGTTATCATAGTTTACAGACTTTCGCTATCCCTGTTCCTGCTTTTTCCGCAGGTTGAATATCCGGATTTTTCATCCAAAAAATAAATGTCCTTGATCTCATATCAATATCTGTCTCTTGAAAAATCTGCTAAAAAAAAATTTTTTTTAAAAAAATGCAACCAAAAGCGGTTTGATACTGTATAATAGATAGAAAATGGGAAGTAGCGTAAAGTCAGGCATGAAAAAAAGCAGCAAAAAACTATGCCAAAAAGATTTTGCATAAAAAATCCCAAAAAAATCGCAAGAATATTTGCAAAAAAATTTATTGAAAGGACCGGATGAAATATGAAAGAAGTTGAAAACATCGATTATGTCGAATTATACGGCGAAACAGTCGGCGAAGCCATGGAGCAGATCGACTCAAAGGAATTTAATGAAGCAACGCGTGAAGAGAAGACGACGTTTTTCAGAGATTTTCTGGAAAGTATTTCACCTATAAGCAAGTACGACAGGGCTCTCGGAGAATTGCAAACGCAACGACTGAATAATTTCTTTGAAACAGAGCACTATAAGACTTTGGAAAATGCGGTGTTAGGTTCCGGAATGCAGGGAAAAGACATCGTCAATAAAGGTGTCACCGGGCCTTTGCAGGAACTCTGCACTTTTATTACTTCTGCGAATGTAAACGCTACGAGCAAAGATGGTCTGAGAATGACAGCCAATACCATCAAGAGTATTAATACATATTGTAAGAATACAGGGATCGCTACCGAAGCGGAAAACATACCGCCCGACGTACAATATGAAAGAGCTTTAAGCAGTTTCAATAAAAAAAGAGCATCCTTTTTCAATCCTGAAACTGCGGAGCATAAGACGCTCAGAGAGGCGGCCGAGAAGATACAGGGATTCAGAAAGAATCTGAATGGTGTAAATCCCGGCGAAGCTTTGCTGGGCAAACAATCAAGGGAGGAACAGATAAAAATTGCCAAAGAGTGGCTTAGAAATGCGCACGAACTGCGAGATGCGGCAAGAGACTATGTGGATGCCAAGGGAGCAGTGACGACGTCACCAGCCGGAAGAGAACGGTTGAAAGGGGCCAAGAGTCTTAAGGCTATCGGAAAGGCCGAAATTGATTCCTGCCGAAAAGCGATCATGGCTGCCGGTGGCGAGAGTTTATTGCAGGAAGTATATGCTTCGATCAATAGGGATATGGTGAAGGAAGCAAAAACCACCCTGAGTTCTATGAAGGATGTCGCTGCACCAAATGCCGAGCAGACGAAAAAGATATATGATGCGGTTCATACCATCGTTGCAGGACAGGTTTCCGATAATGCACGCTCCCAAAAGGTTCCGGCACAGGAAAGCAATATTTTCAGACTGATCAGACATGACAAGGCAAACAAAACTGTTAATGAGGCTATCGGCGAATTACTTTATCGATCCAGTCCCAAGCAAATCCATCAGGTAGTATCCAGGACCGGTGCGGCCGGGATTATGACTCAGATAAAAAAATACAGTCATAAAGCAGTACAATCGAAAGACCTCATCCAGGGGGCTGCCAAGCCGCAAAAAACCGAAAAACAGATTGCTGCGAAAAATGCGGCAAAAGCGAAAGGCTTTTAATCCGACACAATCTTTTTTCTACGGGGAGATCTCATAACGGGATCTCCCCGCTGAGTTGTTGCCTTACATGCTCTTCCTCTCAGCGATCTCGGCCATCTTCGCATCCGATAGCCTTGTGTCGCCGTGGACGCGGGAATATGCCAGGTATCCGTTCATGCGGTCGATCTTGGTTAAGTTGCGGCTGCCGCATTTCGGGCAGACATCCATCTCAAGCTCCTGATGGCCGCAGTCGTCGCAATAAGCCAGAGACATATTGACACCTTCATAGAAGCCCATCTCCATCGCCCTGCGGATCAGGGTTTTGATGGCATCAAGATTATAATCAATAGGATATTTTACATACTGGATCTTGCCGCCGTTGCAAAGCTCCCAGAAACGGTATTCCGTATCCTGCTTCTCAATGGGGGTGATATCCTCGGTTACGTGGCAATGGAACGAGTTCGATACGTACTCCCTGTCAGAAACGCCTTCCACGATACCGTATTTTGCGCGGAACTGTTTTACCTGCAGGCCGCAGAGGTTCTCTGCCGGCGTGCCGTAGATCGCATACAGGTGTCCATCCTCTTCCTTGAACTGTTTTACCTTTTCATTGATATGCTCGAGCACCTCAAGTGCAAACTGTCCGTCCTCTACCAGCGACTTGCCGTTATAAAGTTCCTGCAATTCATTAAACGCCGTGATCCCAAAGGAAGCCGTTGCGGACTTCAGGATCGGTTTGATCTTGTCATGCAGCTGCAGATGGCCACACAGGAAACCGCCCTCGCAATAGGCCAGCGGGTTGGTGGAAGCGCGCATCTCGCCCAAATATGCATAGGTACGGATATGGAGCTGTCTGATCAGATTCAGATAGTAATCGAGTACCTCATAAAAGTCTTTGCTCTCCTGTCTGGACTTGGCCAGGATCATGGGCAGATGCAAGGATACGGCGCCCACATTGAAACGGCCCACGAATACAGGCTTGTCATCCTCATCAGCCGGATTCATGCCGCCCCTCTCATACCAGGGTGACAAAAAGGCGCGGCAGCCCATGGGCGAGATCACTCTGCCGTACTGCTTGTACATGCTTGCGATATAGCCCTTGCCCGTCAGGGACAGCCAGTCCGGATACATGGTCTTGGCAGAGCACTCTGCTCCTGCCTCAAAAACATCCTCCAGTTCCTTGCCCGGCCCATGTAGGTTTTCATCATATAAGAATACGATCTTCGGGAACAATACCGGCTTCTTATGGTCTTTCTTACCCTGCCCTTTGCGGCGGACATTCAGCATGGAGATGGTCGCCTGCTTTGCAAAACGGCCGGTGCCGAGGCCTGCGGTCACTGTGATGAAAGGATAATCACCGCGGGAAGATGCCACGGTATTAAACTTATATTCCCAGCCCTGGAAGCCCTGCTCGAATTCCTTGACCACATCAGCCCAGGATTCCGCTTCCGCTGTTTCCCGGTCGATGCCGAGGCGCATGTATTTTTCAATGTTTCTGTTGTAGGATTTTTCCGCATAAGGCTCTAAGATCTTATCCACCTCAGGTACGGTAAAACCGCCGTACTGCTGCGATGCCGCAGAAAGCACGATATCACCGATGACATCAAAAGCCACATCTAAGGTCTTCGGCTCATTGTACCAGATATTACCCATCTCAAAACCGCCGGAAAGCACTTGCGCCACGTTGAAAAGGCAGCAGTTCATGGTATCCCTGCGGGCAGACATATCATGGACATAGATATAGCCGTCGCGGCAGGCCTGGATCTCTTCCGTTGTCATGAAGAATTTCTGATACAGCTCCTTATTGAACTGGTTAAAGATCAGGCTTCGCTTTGTCGACACAAGGGCGGAGTCCGTATTGGCATTCTCCTTGTCACCTACGTACATGATGGACTGACTCTTTTTATACACATCATCCATCATCTTGACGAAATCCTGTTTGTAATTGCGGTAATCACGATAGGACTTCGCCACGATGGGCTTGACATCCTCTAATGCAGACTCCACGATATTGTGCATGATGGGGATAGGTATCTTCTCATCCTCTAACTCATCCACTTTATCTACCACATACTGACAGATATGTTTCTTCTCATCCGTGGTAAATTTGGTCAGCGCCCTGTAAGCGGATTTGCCCACGGCATCAATGACCTTCTGTACATTGAATGCCTCAAGGCTGCCGTCCTTTTTGATCACCTTGACGTCTTTCTTCGGTTTGAATGCCGCGCCGTAATCAAAGTTATCCGGTTCCTGCGCAAACCTGTCTTTTTCTGCGATTGCCGCCATATATAAGCCTCCCTTGCATGAATTACTTATGTGTTGAGTATGTATTTGAGTTTTTATTTGAGTATGATTTAATACGGATTGCTCCGCACTTCGTGCTCTCGCAATCCTACCCCCATTCGCATATCGCGGGGCCCCTTCCCCGCTTTTATGCTCATGTGGGAGCACGCATTAAAGTCTCTCCGCCACATCCATGCAAGCATGATGTGGCGTCAGACTTTCTGCGTTTAAATCATACTACATTTAGTGGTGCACATAACAGTATATCGAACATATTGTGCACTGTCAACGATATCCGTTTATAAATTATGCACAAAAAAAGGCAATCCTTCTTGGCAGAATTGACCACCTTTTTTCACAGTATTTTCCTTCTGTCTCAGTCCTGCTGATAAAAACCCAGCAGCTTTTGCAGATATGCAAGATATGCAGTCACAACCTCATCCGGGCCGGTCACTCTGACCTTGCCGGACAGACCTGAGAGCCATCCGTAAAACTGCGGCGATACATCAATCGTAACGTGCGTTTTATACATCCCGTCCTCTTCCGTCGGCCGAACTGAAATGCCCTTTCCGAACCTGTCGATCACAACACCGATCATTTCCTTCGGAAACTCCAGATGCACGGTCTCCTCTTTCCCGGAAAACATGGAAAAGACTCTGCCCGCGATCATTGCCGGGTTTTCCTTTCCGGTGACTTCCTGGCCCTGCCGCATCTCCTCCACAAGGTCCAGGTCCTTCATCTTATCCACCCGGTAAAACTTGGTCATATTGCTTTCTGCATCATAGGCCACCAGATAGTAGAGCTCATCTTTCCAGATCAGATAATAGGGGCTGACCTGATAGCGCTTGCCGTCCCTGCGGGGATGCAGGGCTTTGTCCGTGCCCCATTCATAATAATGGAAAGCGATCTGCTTATTTTCCTGCAGGGCGCGATGGATCTCGTCCACAGAATAATAGATGCTTTCATTTTCATTTTTGATCCGGTCCACATAGACCTGGCGTTTCAGCTGTCCCGCCTCATGGGCGGAGGCCAGTTTGGTGAGTTTTCCGATCAGTTCCTTTGTTTTCTTTGCCGTGATAAAACGGGAAGCCTGTACAGCATCCACTAAGAGTTTCAGCTCTGCGAGTTCAAAATCCCGCTGCGCCAGATAGTATCCGCCGTCCCTGCCCCTTTCATGCAGGATATCAAAACCAAACTCCTGCAGGGACTGAATATCCGCATAAACAGTCTTTCGCTCCACGGAAATATCCTTCAACGCAAGATAAGCGATCAGATCATTCGTTGAGACCGGATGATCGGGATCGCTTTTTTCCTGCAGACACTGCAATAAATAGAGCAGTTTTAATTTTTGATTTTCAGACCTTGGCATACTGCTGTCCTTTACACGTCTGGCTCAAACTATGACTTCGCAGCACTTTCACTGATCGCACTTTCTGCGTCAGAAGAAACTGCCGCCTTAGCGTCCTTTGCCTTCCGCCACTTCACACCGATGATAAAACCGATGGCTCCGACAACAACAATGATCGCCATGACAACTATATAAGACAAAAACTGGTTCACAAACAGGATCAGATTATTCATTGGTCACACCTCGTTTTCAGACTTAAGAATTATACTACCACAAAAACCATGGACTGCGCAAGATATTGCACTTGTACTTATTTTGCTTTTGCTTTCTGCTTCTTGCTCTTTTTCACCTCAGTTTTCACTTTCTGCTGCTTACCCTTCATTCCTTTTGCTTTCAAAACCTTTTTGTACAGGGAAAGTTTCTTCTTCGGCACTTCTGCCACTGCTTTTTTGTGGATCTTCTTAAAAGCATTGGCCCCTACGGTTTTCTTGGTAAGCTTTGCGGACTTTATGATGATCGTCTTTAGATTCTTGCATCCGAAAAATGCATTTTTCCCGATCTTCTTAATATTCTTTCCGATCACGATCTTCTTCAGTTTCTTATTATTCTTGAATGCATTCGGCGCGATCTCAGTCACTTTGTATGATTTCCCACTGATGGTAACGGTGGGATTGATGGTGATCTCAGTGGCCTTAACACTTGTATTTGATACGTAAGTTACGGTTGCTCCTCCCTTTGCTCCCTGCTGCGCGGTTATTTTATAAGAGGCATTGCCTGCGTCATCCTTGACAGTCTCCCCTTTGGCGGGATCCTTGGCAGCTTCTTTTTCCTGCCCGCCGGCAGGATCAGCCGGCTTTGCAGCTACCTCTTTGATCACAAAGGTGGTCTGTGCCGAGCCTTCATACATTCCTTTGCCGGTAATGGTAATCTTTGCAGTGCCGGCATTTGTATTATCGCTGTAAGAAACTGAAAAATCCTTGTCCTTTTCCAAAACCGTCCCGTCGGTCCAGGTCACGGTAATCGCCGGAGTCAGGGCGCTGCCTGAACAGGTCATATCATCGATCTTTGCAATGACAGCTTTGCTGATGTCCCTTTTCTTCAGAACGATGATCATTTTGCTGAAAAAGTACTTCCCTTCCATCTTCAGATTAAACTGCGTCTCCTTGTCAAGTTCAAAGGTGCAATCGTCTGTCACGCTGCCCCCGCCTAAAAGCAGGACATTTGCCCTCTTAAACATTGTCCCGTCCATGGCTACGGAGATCATCAGATCGGCCGTTCCCGCCGCGTCTTTGTCCATATCATATTTATGCACCAGTTCATCACCGGTAGCGATATATTTTACTTTTCCCTCATTGATCAGCGCTACATTGGTATTCTCTATGGCGCTCATGACTGCTTCATCCGTAACAACCGCCGCTCCCTCCGTCAGATCCAGGGTATATGTACCCATGTCATAGGGCGGGAACAATACTTTTGTTGCCATGAATGCGAGGCTGCCAACCGGGAATCCGCTTAATGCAGAAGTGTCAGAATCGATGAACATCGACTGCACAAAATCCCATTCCACATTCTTCATTGTGATAGAGCTTTCACTGCCGAAAATATATCCATCCGCAGGAACAAGTACAAGGGCATATCCATATCCCTTCCCGAGTTCAAACACGGTGGCACTCTTCATTTCTTCTCCCTCTGCGACCTGTTCATACCAGGTTTCCGTTGCTACCTGATACCGGGCATCCCCCTTCAGTTTTTCGCCAAGAAGCTGCGGCTTTCCGCCGGCAACAGGCGCGATCGCAGCCCCGTCGAGTTCCAGCTTGACTACGGCGAGTTTCTTTTCCTGAAAACTGATCTGGCCGGAAGCATAACTTTCAGCCGCAGAGCCCTTACTGCCAGATAAAACAAATCCGGTTACTTTCGTATCACTATCCTTATATCCAAAAGCCTTATTTCCGATTGGCTGCAAAACCCGGTCGGGGACATAGACACTCAGCAGTTTGGTGCAGCCCTGAAATGCACCTTGTTTTATGGTCAGCCCTTCCCCTTCGGTGGCAATATCCACCCGCTCTAAATTCGGGCATCCCTCAAAAGCGTATTCACCGATCAGCCGGACGGTAGAGGGGATGGAAACCGTTGTAAAGCGGGCAGATCCGTCCCTCCCGCTGAAGGCAGCATCCCAGATCTCTGTCACCTTGTAGGTGATCCCGTTATGTACCACAGTCTCCGGAATCTCAAATGCGTCTTTCGGGATATAATCATCATGATAATCATAAACACGGACCTCGGCCGGATCAGTAGAGATCACCTCAAAAGCAAGGGGATGAAAGTCGCCGTGATCATCATGATCGGTATGCGTAAACTGCGTTCCCACCTGATCGTTTCCTACCACAAATTCCCGTTCAAAAGTGTAATCAAAATAGGTTGCGGCATAGTGATCCGGAGCGATCGCATAACTTACCTGATGCCATTCGCTGTATTCACTATCCGGAACCTGCCCATCAATACGGATCATGGTTTTGTCACTTAAAGAAACGGACGCTGTCGAACTTCCGCTCCGTCCCGTATAAGCAGATATCATCATCCGGATCTTATAGGTTCCCTTTTCATAAGGCGGCAGTCCGGTTATGAGTTCATAGGTGCCGTCTCCTTTTTTCTTATACCACTCACTTCTTCCGCAATAGACTCCCTCTTTGATCTGCTGATCGGCATTGTAATACTGAAAACCCGGATGAATATAAGCCTCCCCGACAATGGGATCCAACGGGCATGTCGTTTTGATCGACAATTCTCTCAGCGGATTTGTGATGGTATATTCCGGTGAAACAATATATACCTCCACATAGCTTGTACCGCGTCTGATCGTACTGTCATCTGTCGTCCACGGATATTGCCCGACTTTCACCACAAGGCCCGAGGGATTCGTTATATCATAATCATCAAAATCATCACCGCTGATTGAGATCAGCATCCTGTACTGATATTTCTTCCCGACGGTAAAGGATGTAACCTTCGTAGTCGTCCCTGCCTCTGCCCAGAAACCGCTGTTAAATTTGAAAGGGTTATTCTTATCCGGATTGACAAACGTATATCCGCCGGCAGGATACGTATATCCCTTATAGGGAACCACAAAATCCGTGGATGTAAACTGTGCTTCTGTGACCCACTGTTTCGCATGCGCTTTATCGCCGCCTGCAAAAAAAGCAAGCAGGAAAATGCCCAAAACGGCAAGCATCCTGCCAAAGATACTGAATACATTCACGGTTGCTCTTGCATTTGATTTCTTCATACCTGTCATCCCTTTTTATTCCTCATCTGTTTTTGACTTCGTATTACAAATCGTTTTTTTACACCTTACTCTACACTTCTCTGACTATCGACTGTATTTATGCCCGTCAAACTTCTCTCTGCGCCGTGGTCTGTCCCGCTGCCACACCCTCCGTGCTCTCCGGAACGAACAGGATCTTGACCGTATAGAACATGATCTGCAGATCCATCATCACGGAGCGCTGGGAAATATAGATCAGATCCAGTTTCAGCTTATCCAGGGGCGTTGTATTGTACTTGCCGTAAACCTGCGCATACCCCGTCAAACCTGCCTTAACTTTCAGGCGCATGGCAAATTCCGGCAGCTCCTTTTCATACTCGCTTGCGATCTCCGGGCGCTCGGGACGGGGACCTACGATAGACATATCCCCTTTTAAGATATTAAAAAGCTGCGGGATCTCATCGATCCTGAACCGCCTGATCACATGCCCCACCTTGGTGATCCTGTCGTCACCTTCGCTGGCCAGCCTTGCCACATCCTCGGAATTTTCCTTCATGCTGCGGAACTTGATGATGGAAAACGTTTTATGCTTTGCAGTCAGTCTCTTTTGGGTATAAAAAACATGGCCGCCGTCTTCGATCTTGATGGCAATGGCCGTGATCAGCATAAAGGGCGATGCGATCACAAGGGCTATCAGCGATAAGATGATATCAAAAAAACGCTTGATAATGGGATAATACCATTGCACATCCGCCTTGCGGTTCCGAAGGAACGGTGTATCAAAGAAATGGGACACGTCACATCCGCGCAGGGATATATCCGCAATGGATAGGGAAAAATGGATATCCTTGCGTTTTTTCTCACAGTAAAGCAGCAGTTCCTGCCGCAGCTCTTCGTTTACCTCGTACAGATAAACATCCTTACACTCCGCCAGGATGCGATATAATTCTTCCTTATCGGTGTTCTCCTCAAAGCAGCCGAGGATCTTGTAACGATAGGAAAAATCCTTCATCTTCTGATATAAAAGCTGATATCCCTGATCCCCGTAAATGATGGCAACCTTCCGCGGTCCGTCATAGCGGGCATGCAGCCGGTTCATGCAGAAGGTCAGCACGATCACCACAAACCCCTGCACCATAAAGGCCAGCACAAACAGATGCACCTGGATCCTCTCAAAATTGTGGAACCAGAAGAATGCCGATCCGTAGAGCGCCACGTCCGCAATGCCGAAGGACAGCATCTGGGAAAACGAAAGCTCCGTCAGGTGGTAGGCTCCGATCTTGTGTGCCTTATACATTTTGGAAAATGAAAAATAAACAATACAATATAAAACGCCGACCGTAGCAAGGGTTCTGGTACCGAAATACCCTTTATCCCAGCCCACGCCGACATTGTAATACCAAAGCCAGACAGCCGAAGAAAAGGCCATCAGCATGGTGATCAGCAAATATAGATCGCGTACGATCTGTTTCTTCGTTTCTTTTGACAAGATATATGCCCCTCTTTTCAAACAACACTATATCTAGTGTACCGCAAAGCCGCGCATTATTCAAGCATAAATCGGGAGACGTTTTGGCCGAAAGGCCTAATCTGCGCAGTAGGTTCCTTCGGTCTTTCCCCATACCTTCAGATTATGATAATCCGTATACAGGCCGTCATCGAGTCTTTCCATAACCTTATCCAGGTTTGCGCCGCTCTGATCCAACTGTGCGATGCCGCCCCGTGCCTCTCCTGCCAGTCCGAATACATAAATGGTATAGGTATGCGTGCCGGAAGGCGGATAAGGTCCGACGTACCCATCGGCTGCGGTTTCGAAAGCGCCTTCTTTGATGCGCACCTGCTCCGGTGTGATCTCGATCAGATCGGATTCGATCATTCGATTCAACCGAACGATCTTCGGATCATCTGCCGAAGCAAATTTATCAGCAACCGGCAGATACACATCCCAGTGCAGCCAGTCTCCGCCGTCATGGTCTATCATCACGATCTCATAGACAGGGACATCTCCTGCCCTTTCAAATGTCAGCTGCGGCGACTGGTTTCCGTGTTTTGCCCCCGTTTCTTTTTTCAGTGTCCCGTCTGCCGATATGCTTTCAGAGGATACTGCGATCACATCAAGTGAGTCCGCTTCCAGGGGTTTGCTGTACTGCTGCACCGCCGCCATAAAATGAACGCCCGTCGCTACCGTGCCGACGATAAAGCAAACGAGCAGCGCTGTGGCATGGTTTTTGCGCTTTTTCAGGTCACTGCTGCGGGATAAAAACATGACGATCCAGCGGATCAGGCAGTATGCGCCGATCAGATAGCAGATAATGCAGATGGCTCTCATGATGGACTTTATGATTTCGTAGATGTTCATCGATCAGGTTTCCTCCGGACGAAATCCTTCATCAACGATCAGGTCTTCTCCGTCTGCCGCAGACGTGGCCAGTCTGTCGCAGCGTTCGTTTCCCAGATGTCCGTCATGTCCCTTCACCCAGACAAAAGTCACCTGATGGGGCTCTTTGGCCTTCAAAAGCCGCTGCCAAAGATCCACATTTTTCACCGGCTTTTTCTGCGCATTTCTCCAGCCACGCTGCAGCCAGCCGTCGATCCAGTTATCGTTGAAGGCTTTTACCAGATACTGCGAATCCGAATACAGCGTCACCTCGCAGGGTCTGTTGAGTGCTTCGAGGCCGGCGATCGCCGCCATCAATTCCATGCGGTTATTGGTTGTCTGCACATAGCCCTGCGACAGTTCCATTTCATGAAGCTGTCCCTTCGGGTCCGTATACTGCAGTACTGTTCCGTATCCGCCCGGTCCGTCCGGGTTGCCCCTGGCCGATCCGTCTGTATAGATCGTTACTTGCATATGCTCTCCTTTTGTTACTGTGAATAGTAACCTACTATTTATATATAATTCATTTTCCGACTCCGTATCTTTACGCCCACTCCCCGGTTTCGATGAAATCTTCCGCCCGTTTTGTTGCGCGCCCGACAAT